>CAYRAE010000127.1:9154-9356 GCA_964422175.1 uncultured Luteitalea sp.
CGCAACAAGATACCACGATCGGCAACCGGCAACCGGCAAACCGGCAACCGGTCGCCAAACCGTGCGTGTCCTACTTCGGCAGTTCGGCGTTGAACATCCAGTTGATGTCGAAACGGTCAGCGATCATGCCGAACCGCGCGCCCCAGAACGTGTCCTGCAGGGGCATCAGGACACGTCCGCCTTCCGCGAGCGCGGCGAACTG
>CAYRAE010000128.1:0-9202 GCA_964422175.1 uncultured Luteitalea sp.
CTCTACGGCGTGACGGCGTACACGGTGAGCCGGCGGCGCGGCGAGCTCGGCCTGCGCCTGGCGCTCGGCGCCACTCCCGCGCGCGTGCTCCGCCTCGTAATGGGGCGCGTGACGATCCTTGTGTTGGTGGGCGTCGCCGCGGGCGTCGGTCTCACGCTGTGGGCCGGCCGGGCGATACGCGCGCTGCTGGTGAACCTCGAACCAGGCGACCCGACGACGCTCGTCGGTGCTGCGCTCCTGCTCGTCGTCACCGCCGGCCTCGCCGCCCTCATCCCCGCCTGGCGCGCGGCCCGCACATCGCCCGCCATCGCGTTGCGGGAATGACAACCGGCAACCGGATATGGAGCGAACGGGCTTCAGCCCGTTCGTCACGCCAGGGGTTGAAACCCCTGGCCTCCATCTCGTAAGCGGTGGCCGGACGCCGACGCTCAGGGCACGAGGAGACAGAGATGACGCTCGGACAAGGCGGTGAGGCATGACGACGCTGCGCGTGCTCGCGAAACGGATCGCCGCGCTCTGGCGGCGCGACGATACCGACACCGATCTGCGCGACGAACTGGAAAGCCTTGCCGCTATCGAGCGCGACGAGCGTCTCGCATCGGGCGCCTCACCCGACGACGTGCGCCGGGACGTGCTCGCGCGAGCCGGCAGCGTGACGTCGGTGCAGGAAGTGGTGCGCAGACGACGTACCTTCGGCTGGCTCGACGACCTCGCGCGCGATGCGCGGTTCGGTGCGCGCGGACTGCGACGTCAGCCGCTCTTCGCTGTCGTCGCGATCGTGTCGCTGGCGCTTGGCATAGGCGCCAACACGGCGATCTTCTCGCTGCTCGATCGCCTGATGCTGCGCACGCTGCCCGTGCACGAACCCGAGCAGCTTGCCGTGCTGTCGGAGGGGACCCTCGAGAGCCGGGCGTGGACGTTCGAGACATGGTCACAGTTGCGCACGTACGAACCTCTCATCGCCGGCATGGCCGCCTGGAGCATGCCGACGCCGCGCGGAGTGACCGTGGACAACATCACGATGCGAAGCAGCGTGACGATGGTGAGCGGCACCTACTTCGACGTGCTTGGTGTCAGGGCCGCAATCGGACGCGCTCTCGGTTCACTCGATGACAGCGTCGCGACGGTGGCACGGACACCGGTCGCCGTGATCAGTCATCGCTACTGGCAGAGTCGGTTCCACGGTGCGCCGGGTGTGCTCGGCGAGACCATCACCATCGACCTGAAGCCGTTCACGATCGTCGGCGTGATGCCGGCCGGCTTCGATGGCGTACAGGTGGGGACGACATTCGACGTCGCGGTCCCGATTGCCGCAGAGGCCGTCCTGCACCATGGCGAATCGAGATTGGAGTCCACCGCCAACTGGTGGCTTCAGGTGCTGCTGCGGCTGAAGCCCGGACAAACAGCCGATGCGGCGTCAGCCGCCCTCCGTGGAATACAACCCCTGATTCGTCAGGCAACGCTTCCGCCCGGAGCACTTGTGGCAGAGCATCTCGCGACACCATTCGCGGTGACGCCGATCGCCAAGGGACTGTCCTCTCTTCGCGGCACGTACGCCACTCCGCTTCGTGTGCTCATGGTCGCCGTGGCGCTGGTGCTGGTCATCGCGTGCGCGAACCTTGCGAGCCTCCTGCTCGCGCGCACGCACGCACGTCGCGCCGAGATGGCGCTCCGACGTTCGCTCGGAGCATCGCGATCGCGGATCGTCTCGCAGATGCTCGTCGAAAGCCTGCTGCTCACGGGAATCGGAGCCGTCCTCGGTACGTTGCTCGCACGATGGGCCGCACGGTTCATCGTCTGGCAGTTGGAGACGCCGGTGATGAACGTCCCCATCGCACTCGACGTGGACATCGACGGCCGCATGATCGCGTTTTCCCTGGCCGTGGCGGGGACGACAGCCGTCCTCGTCGGCGCCGGCCCAGCCCTGCACGCCACGCGCACGGCACCTGGTGAGGCGTTGAAAGATCAGCCGCGCACGACAATCGGGCGCCCGCAGCAGCGTGGGGGCCTCTGGCTGGTCGGCCTGCAGGTCGCGCTGTCGTTCGTGCTGCTGGCAGGTGCCGGACTCCTCGTACAGTCGCTCGTGGGGCTCCTCGGCAACGTCGGGCACATCGACATGGATCGTGTCGTCATCGCTCGGGTGTCTGTCACACCAGGCACCATGGGACCGGCCGATGAGGCCATCCTCGTCGATCGGCTGCGTGACGCGGCTCGTGCCATCCCAGGCGTGGCATCTGTAGCCGTCTCATCGCTGACACCGGCACAGCCCGCCGTCTCACTGACCGGCATCGCGGCTGTTGGCGGTGTGCCCGTCGCCGGCGCACCGCGGGAGCGCATGGCCTTTGTCAACTCGATCAGTCCGGACTACTTCTCAACGTTCGGAACGCCATTTCACGCCGGACGCGACTTCACGACTGCCGACGCGGAACCGGAGGCGCTCGTGGCGATCGTGAATCGTGCGTTCGTCCGCCGCTTCCTCGGCGATCACGTGCAGCCGATCGGTGTACCGATCACGCGCTTGGCGACCGGTCCAGGCGGACCTGCACCGGAACTGCAGATCGTCGGCGTGGTCGAAGACGCGACGATCTCGCCATGGATGCAAGCGCCCTCGGCAATTCTGTACCTGCCGATGAGGAGGCCCTCACCGGGCGACACTCGTGTTCCGGCGAGCCGGCAGATCAGCGTGCGCGCGGCGGGTGGAGACCCACGCCTGCTGCTCAGGCCACTGACTGACGCGCTCACTCGCGTGAGCCCGTTCGTGGCAGTGGACACGTACACCCTCGACGCCCAGGTACTCGGCCTGCTGACGCGCGATCGACTGCTCGCGTCGCTCACGAGCGCACTCGCGGGGCTCGCGTTGGTGTTGACGGCCGTCGGCCTCTACGGCGTCATCGCATATGCGACCACACAAAGACGGCGCGAGATCGGCGTGCGTACGGCGCTGGGCGCCACGCCTGCCGCGATCATCCGACTCGTGATCACGCGCGCAGCTGTTGTCGTGGCGGTCGGGCTCGTCGCGGGTATCGCGTTGACGCTCTGGACCGGGCGCTTCATCGAGTCGCTGCTCTTCGGTCTTGCACCACGCGACCCTGGCACGCTCGTCGGAGTCGGAGGCGTACTGCTCGCCACCGGTGCGATTGCCGCGTTGCTCCCCGCCTGGCGCGCGGCCCGCACATCGCCCGCCATCGCGTTGCGGCAGTAGGCCGGGCTCGGAGAGCCGGCCCTACCACTGTGGCGACGGGTAGGGTCGGCCCTCCGGCCCCGACTGTAGGCGCCGGCAACCGGCAACCCGGCGACGGGCAACCGGTTGGAACGGATTCCAGAACGCCGCGCCCACATTCGGCATCGCGGCATCGCGGCATTCCCGGTTGCCGGTTGCCCGTTGTCGGTTGCCGGGTGTTCGATCTTGCGACTGGCTCTCACTTTCGTGCGGCTAACCTCTTTCGCAACAGTGAGTTGCCAGCCATTACATATTGATTACGGACCCATAGAGTCGTATATTGGAGAGGTTGCCGAACGGCGCAGGGACGCGCAGAGGGCAACGCCTCAGGACCGCCATGAGTACCTCTACCGACACCATCGAGCAGCTCGCCACCCAGGAATACAAGTACGGCTTCTCCACCGCCGTTGAGGCCGATCAGCTTCCGCCGGGCCTGGACGAGACGACGGTCCGCGCGATCTCGGAGCGCAAGGGCGAGCCCGAGTGGATGCTGGAGTGGCGTCTCAAGGCCTTCCGCGCCTGGCAGAAGATGACGTACCCGGACTGGTCCAACGTCAAGTACCCGCCCGTGGACTTCCAGGCGATCAGCTACTACTCCGCGCCCAAGCCGAAGAAGCAGTTGAACAGCCTCGACGAGGTGGACCCCGAGGTGCGTGCCACGTTCGACAAGCTCGGCATCCCGCTCGCCGAGCAGATGGCGCTGGCGGGCGTGGCCGTCGACGCGGTGTTCGACAGCGTCTCGGTCGCCACCACGTTCAAGGAGAAGCTCGGCGAGCTCGGCATCATCTTCTGCTCGTTCTCCGAGGCCGTGCGCGAGCATCCGGATCTGGTGCGCAAGTACATCGGTTCGGTGGTGCCGCACACGGACAACTTCTACGCGGCGCTCAACTCGGCGGTGTTCAGCGACGGCTCCTTCGTGTACGTGCCGAAGGGCGTGCGCTGTCCGATGGAGCTCTCGACGTACTTCCGCATCAACGCGAAGGGCACCGGGCAGTTCGAGCGCACGCTGATCGTGGCCGACGAGGGGGCATACGTGAGCTACCTCGAGGGCTGCACGGCGCCGATGCGCGACGAGCACCAGTTGCATGCGGCCGTCGTCGAACTCGTGGCGCTCGACGGCGCGACGATCAAGTACTCGACCGTGCAGAACTGGTACCCGGGCGACAAGGACGGCAAGGGCGGCATCTACAACTTCGTGACCAAGCGCGGCAAGGCGATGGCCAACGCGAAGATCACGTGGACGCAGGTGGAGACCGGCTCGGCCATCACGTGGAAGTACCCGAGCTGCATCCTGCAGGGTGACAACTCCGTGGGCGAGTTCTATTCGGTCGCCGTGACCAACAATCGCCAGCAGGCCGACACGGGCACCAAGATGGTGCACCTCGGACGCAACACGAAGAGCACGATCGTCAGCAAGGGGATCTCGGCGGGCAAGGGCCAGAACACGTACCGCGGCCTCGTGAAGATCGCCAAGGGTGCCGCGGGCGCGCGCAACTACTCGCAGTGCGACTCGCTGCTCATCGGCGATCGCTGCGGCGCGCACACGTTCCCGTACATCGAGGTGAAGAACACGTCATCGACGGTGGAGCACGAGGCGTCGACGTCGAAGATCGGCGAAGACCAGATCTTCTACTGCCGCCAGCGCGGCATCTCCACAGAAGACGCCGTCAACATCATCGTCAACGGCTTCTGCAAGGAGGTCTTCCGCGAGCTCCCGATGGAGTTCGCCGTCGAAGCCCAGAAGCTGCTCGGCATCAGCCTCGAAGGCAGCGTCGGTTGACGAACCCCCTTACGGTGGACGGCCATCGGCTGTCGGCCGTCGGCCGTCGTACAGACTTGGGCAACTCGAAGGTCGACAACCGATAGCCGGCGGCACATCAAGGCCCATGGCCGACGGCCAACGGCCGACTGGAATCAGTAGAACCATGTTGCAGATCACCAACCTCCACGCGCGCATCGACGACAAGGACATCCTCAACGGCATCACGCTCGACGTGAATGCCGGCGAGATACACGCGATCATGGGCCCCAACGGCTCCGGCAAGAGCACGCTCGCGAACGTGCTGGCCGGGCGCGATGCCTACGAGGTCACCGAGGGAACGGTGCTCTTCGACGGCAAGGACCTGCTCGACATGGATCCGGAGGAGCGCGCCCGCGAAGGCCTGTTCCTCGCGTTCCAGTACCCGGTCGAGATCCCGGGCGTGAACAACAGCTATTTCCTGAAGGCCGCGCTCAACGCCGTGCGTCAGCACCGCGGCCAGCCGGAGCTCGACGCGATCGAGTTCGCCCGTCACATGCGCGAGAAGATGAAGCTCCTCAGGATGGACCCGAGCTTCCTGCAGCGCTCGGTGAACGAGGGCTTCTCGGGCGGCGAGAAGAAGCGCAACGAGATCTTCCAGATGGCGATGCTCGAGCCGAAGCTGTGCGTGCTCGACGAGACGGACTCCGGCCTCGACATCGACGCGCTCAAGGTCGTGGCCGACGGCGTCAACTCGCTGCGCAGCCCCGAGCGCGCCACCATCGTGGTCACGCACTACCAGCGGCTGCTCGACTACATCGTGCCCGACTTCGTCCACGTGCTCTCCGAGGGCCGCATCGTGAAGAGCGGCGACAAGGATCTCGCGCTCGAACTCGAGGCGAAGGGCTACGGCTGGCTCGAGAACGCGGCCGTCGGCGCGTAAGGAGAACGGGTCGAGCGATGTCAGCGACTGTTGCCCAGGGAACCCTGTTGACGGGGTTCGACGAATTCACGGCCGCCCGTACCGGCGAGCCGGCGTGGCTGCGCGAGACGCGCGCCCGCGCCGCCGCCGCGTTCCGCGAGGAAGGCCTGCCCACGACGCGCGACGAAGAGTGGCGCTTCACGCCGGTCGGCCTCGTGGCGGGCATGCCGTCGCGGCCCACGAGCCCCTCGTCGACACACGGCGTGGACGACTTCCTCTTCACCGACTTCGCCGGGCCGCAGCTCGTGTTCGTGAACGGCGAGTACGCACCGGCGCTGTCGCGGACGCACGCGCTTCCGGCTGGTATCCGCGTGGCGTCGATCGCGGCACTGCTCGCTGACGATGCCGGCGCGATCGAACCGCACGTCGGCCGCGCAATCCGCTTCCGTCAGAAGGGTTTCACGGCGCTCAACGACGCCTGGTTCGCCGATGGCGCCGTCCTCATCGTGGACGCGAACGCGCGCATCGAGACGCCGATCCACCTGCTCTATTTCTCGACCGGATCCGGCACCTCCTATCCGCGCACGCTCGTCGTCGCGGCGGCCAACAGCGAGGTGACGCTCGTCGAGAGCTTCGCGGGCACCGAGACGGCGTACCTGACCAACGCGCTCACCGAGGTGATCGCGGCCGACGGTGCGCACGTGGATCACTACAAGGTGAACCGCGAGAGCCAGCGCGCGCACCACGTGGCGAGCACGCACGTGCTGCTGTCGCGCGCGTCGGTCTTCGCGACACACAACATCTCGCTCGGCGGGCAGCTCACGCGCAACGACGTCAACGCGACGCTCGACGGCGAGGGCATCGAGTGCACGGTGAACGGCCTGTACCTGGCCGACGGGGATCGCCTCGTCGACACGCACACGGCCATCGATCACGCCAAGCCGCACTGCCACAGCTACGAGATCTACAAGGGCGTGCTCGACGGCCGCAGCCGCGGGGTGTTCAACGGCAAGATCTTCGTGCGCGAAGACGCGCAGAAGACCGACGCCAAGCAGACCAACCAGGTGCTGCTGCTGTCCGACGACGCGACGATCGACACCAAGCCGCAGCTGGAGATCTACGCCGACGATGTGAAGTGTACGCACGGTGCGACGGTCGGCCAGTTGAGCGAGGAGTCGCTGTTCTACCTGCGCGCCCGCGGCATCGGCAAAGACGACGCGCGCGCGTTGCTGATCCACGCGTTCGCGGAGTCGGTGGTGGCCAACATCCGCATCGACGCGGTCCGCCACGCGCTGGAACGCGTCCTGCTCGCCCGCCTGCCGATCCGCGAGTAGCCGTCGGTCCGCGTTCCGAAGGCCGACGGTCGATGGCCGAAGGCCCGTGTTCTGATCCGAATGTTCGACGCTGCAGCGGTTCGTCGTGAGTTTCCCATCCTGGACCAGCAGGTCCACGGCAAACCCCTCGTCTATCTCGACAACGCGAACACGACGCAGAAGCCGATCGGCGTGATCGAAGCGCTCGATCGCTACTACCGCGAAGACAACGCGAACATCCATCGCGCGACCCACCTGCTCAGCGAGCGCGCGACACGCGCCTACGAAGGCGCCCGCGAACGCATCGCGCGGTTCTTCAACGCCCGCGAATCGGCGGAAATCGTGTTCACGCGCGGCTGCACGGAGGCCATCAATCTCGTGGCCTACAGCTTCGCCCGGCCGCGCCTGACACCGGGCGACGAGATCCTCGTCACGCACATGGAGCACCACTCCAACATCGTGCCGTGGCAGCTGGTGGCCGAGCAGACGGGCGCGGTGTTGCGCGTGGTGCCGATGGACGACCGAGGCGTGCTCGACATGGCGGCGTACGAGACGATGCTCGGTCCGCGCACCGTGATCGTCTCGGCGATTCACGTGTCGAACGCGCTGGGTACCGTGAATCCCGTCAGCGACATCGTCCGTCTGGCGAAGGCGCGCGGCGTGCCCGTGCTGATCGACGGCGCGCAGGCGGCGCCGCACATGCCCGTCGACGTGCAGGCGCTCGGCTGCGACTTCTACGCGTGCTCGGCGCACAAGATGTACGGCCCGACAGGCATCGGCGCGCTCTACGGACGTCGCGAGATGCTGGAATCGATGCCGCCGTGGATGGGCGGTGGCGACATGATCGCGTCGGTCACGTTCGAGCGAACCGAGTACAACGCCGTGCCGTACAAGTTCGAGGCCGGCACCCCCAACATCGCCGGCGTCATCGGCTTCGGCGCGGCGGTGGACTTCCTCTCGCGCTTCGACATGCGCGAGATCGCAGCCCACGAGCACGCGCTGCTGGAGCAGGCCTCGTCGTCGCTCGCCGCGATCGACGGCGTGCGCCTCGTCGGCCAGGCGCCCGAGCGGGCGGGCGTTGTCTCGTTCCTCGTCGGCGACGTCCATCCGCACGACATCGGGACCTTCCTCGATCGCGAAGGCGTCGCCGTGCGTACCGGCCAGCACTGCGCGCAGCCCGTGATGGACTTCTACGGCATCATGTCCACGGTGCGCGCGTCGTTCGCGCTCTACAACACGTCTGCTGACGTCGATGCGCTCGTGGCGGGCGTGGCGGGCGTGCAGCGCTTCTTCGCCTGACGCTCATGGACCTCCGCGACCTCTACCAGGAAGTGATCCTCGATCACAACAAGCGCCCGAGGAACGTCGGGACGATCGAGGGCGGCGCGCAGGCCAGCGGTTACAACCCGCTCTGCGGCGATCGCGTCAGCGTCTACGTACGCATGGACGGCGAGCGCGTGGCCGACGCGCGTTTTGTCGGCAACGGCTGCGCCATCAGCAAGGCCTCGGCGTCGCTCATGACCGAGGCCGTGATCGGCCGTACGGCCGACGACGTCAGGTCCATGTTCGCGTCGTTCCAGGAGATGGTCACCGGCCAGTCCGACGCCGACGATGAGAAGGTGGGCAAGCTGGTGGTGCTGGCCGGCGTGAAGGAGTATCCATCGCGCGTCAAGTGCGCCATGCTGGCCTGGCACGCACTGCAGGCCGCCATCGACGGCCGCAACACGACGGTCAGCACGGAGTAATTTCAGAAGTTCGGAATTTCACAATTACTGACCTTCAGAAATGTTTCGAAGATTGGCGGTGGCAAGCCAGTTCTGAAATCGTGAAATCCTGAAATTCCCTGAGGCCCCCCATGTTCTCGCTCTTCAAGAAAACGCCACCTGTCACGACGCCGGAGACGACGCCCACGCCTGCTCCGGCACCTGCGGAAGAGAATCCGCTGGCCGCACCGGTCGAGACGCCTGACGTGCCCCGCGCCGAGGGACACGGCTTCGACGTCGGCGCGC
>CAYRAE010000129.1:0-3189 GCA_964422175.1 uncultured Luteitalea sp.
CAGGTGCTTGACGTCCTGGATCTCCACCGTCATCTCGATGAAGCCCTGCTCCTGCACCGTCGTGGCCTCCATCGTCCTGATGTTGGTGTTGATGTTGGAGACCTGGCTGCTGATCGCGGCGAGCATGCCCTTGCGGTCCTCCACCTGGATCGACAGCCGGACCGTGTAGGCCGCGCTCGTGTCGTCGCCCGTGTCCCACTCCACGTCGATGCGACGCTCCGGGTCGTACATCAGGTTGGTGACGTTGCGGCATGACGCCGAGTGCACCGACACGCCCTTGCCGCGCGTGATGTAGCCGACGATCTTCTCGCCACGAATCGGATTGCAGCAGCGTGCGCGGAAGACGAGCAGATCGTCCGCTCCGCGCACGCGGATCTTGTCCTCGCCCGACCGCGGCCGCAGCACCTTGCGGACCGTGGCGAAGAGTCCCGCGTCGGGCGGCTTCTCCTGCAGATCTTCGGCGGGCATCAGCTTGCCGAGCAGCAGGCGCGCCGTCAGCTTGCCCCAGCCCACGGCCGCCAGCAGATCGTCCGGCTTCTGCATGCCCGACTCCGACGCCACGCGCTGCCACGCCTCGGCGGGGATGTTCTTCGGGTTCACGTCGAAGCGCCGCGCTTCCTTGTCGAACAGCTTGCGCCCGAGCTCCACCGAACGCGTCTTCTCCTCGAGCTGGATGAAGTGGCGGATCCTGTTGCGCGCGCGCGACGTCTTGACGAACGCAAGCCAGTCGCGGCTCGGTTTGTGGCCGTTCTGCGTGAGGATCTCGACGATGTCGCCGTTGGCGAGCGCGTGGCGCAGAGGCACCATCTTGCCGTTGACGCGCCCGCCCACGCACTGGTGTCCCACGTCCGAGTGCACGGCGTAGGCGAAGTCCACGACGGTGGCCTCGCGCGGCAGTTCCTTCAGTTCGCCGCCGGGCGTGAAGCAGTAGATCTCTTCCGGATAGAGATCGATCTTGAGGCTGGCGATGAACTCGTGCGGGTCGCGCACGTCCTGCTGCCATTCGAGGAGCTGGCGCAGCCACTTGAAGTACTGCTCGTCGCGTTGCGCGCCGACGCGGCCTTCCTTGTACTTCCAGTGCGCCGCGATGCCCTCCTCGGCCACGCGG
Source organism: uncultured Luteitalea sp. (assembly GCA_964422175.1). Classification (GTDB taxonomy): domain Bacteria; phylum Acidobacteriota; class Vicinamibacteria; order Vicinamibacterales; family Vicinamibacteraceae; genus Luteitalea. The sequence continues at coordinate 1,109 of CAYRAE010000129.1, forward strand.
TGCATCTCCTCGGTCCGGATCTGGATCTCGAACGGCAGGCCGCGATCGCTGATCACCGACGTGTGGAGCGACTGGTAGCCGTTGGGCCGCGGCATCGCGATGAAGTCCTTGATGCGCTCGGGCACCGGCTGCCACGTCTGATGGACGATGCCGAGGACCGCGTAGCAGTCCTTGACGCTGTGCGTGACCACGCGCAGCGCCACGAGGTCGTAGACCTGATCCAGATCGATGCGTTGGCGTCGCAGCTTCAGGTAGATGCTGTAGAGGCGCTTGATGCGGCCGTCGATCGACACGACGGGCACCTGGGCTTCGGCGAGCTTGGCCTCCATGGTCGTGCGCAGTTCCTCGATCAACCCCTGCGTGGCGCGCCGGCGCTGGTCGACCTTGTCGCGCAGCTCCTCGTACGCCCGGGGCTCGAGCGCCTTGAACGAGAGCTCCTCGAGCTCGTTCTTCACCTTGCTCATGCCGAGCCGGTTGGCGATCGGCGCGTAGATGTCGAGGGTCTCCCTGGCGATGCGCTCCCGCTTCTCCTCCGGCACGTGGCCGAGCGTGCGCATGTTGTGCATGCGGTCGGCGAGCTTGACGAGGATGACGCGGATGTCGTCCACCATCGCGAGGAACATCCGACGGAAGTTCTCGGCCTGCTGCGCCTCCTTCGAGGAGAACGGGATGTTGGACAGCTTGGTCACGCCCTCGACGACGTGCGCGACTTCCGGCCCGAAGAGCTCGGCCACGCGCTCGATCGTGGTGAGGGTGTCCTCGACCACGTCATGGAGCAGACCGGCGGACACCGCCACCGCGTCCAAACGCATGTCGGCGAGGAGATTGGCGACTTCGAGGGGATGGACGAGGTAGGGTTCGCCCGAATGGCGGACCTGTCCCTTGTGCGCCCGGGCCGAGAACACGTAGGCCCGGCGGAGCAGTTCCAGGTCGGCGTCTGGGCTGTAGCTGCGGACCTTGTCGACGAGGTCCTCGAACCGAATCATGGGGAGCGGTGTCTAAGCGTCGTGCGTGGGTGCGGCCGCCATAGGGATCATAGCCCACCGGCCGCCTTGACCGAGGCAGGAGCCGTCTTTATACTCGCCGTGATTTCTCCGCCTGGTATCGGCACTGGCAGCTGCTCGGGGCCATTCCTGTCCTCATGTGACGCACAGGGCCAACCGGGATTCCGGGTCCGCGAGTACCCGCACGAGTGGGCGTGTAAGGAGTAGATGCAATGTCGACGCGGTTGACCATCGTCCGGCTCATGGCCGTGGCCGGTTTGAGCCTTTCGCTGACCGCCTGCGGGAAAGTGACGGCGCAGATGTCGTTCAAGGACGGGATCGGTGCCTACCAACAGCAGAACTACAGAGTCGCCATCGAGGAGCTCGAGGAGGCGGTCAAGCACGACTTCGAATACCGTCCGTACGCGTACTTCTACCTCGCCAACTCGCACGACAACGCGTTCAAGTTCACGCGCAAGGGGCAGGCCGACAACGACGCGCACCTGCCCGAGGCCGAGAAGTACTACAAGCTCGCGTACGACACCATCGACCCCGCGTCGCGTGAAGGCCAGGGGGCGATCTTCAAGAAGCGCAGCCTCGAGTACCTCGTCGGCCTCTACGGGGGCGAGAAGCTGAACCAGCCCGACAGGGCCGAGGCGGTCGGCAAGCAGATCATCGAGCTCGACCCGTCCGACGTGAACAACTACTTCGGCCTCGCCAAGCTCTACGAGGACGCCGGCCGTGTCGAGGAAGCCGAGCAGATGCTCGCTCGCGCGAGAGAGATGAAGCCCGACAGCGTGGATGTGATGCTCCAGCTCGCCGGGTTCTACAACCGGCAGGGCAACTTCGACAAGACGATGGAGGCGTTCCGCCACCGCATCGAGATCGAGCCGAACAACCCCGAGGCCCACCATACCGTGGCGGGCTACTTCGAGGAGAAGGTCCGCAAGGACTACACGCTCACGCCCGTGGTGAAGGCCGACTACATCAAGCAGGGCCTCGCCGCGTCGGACCAGGCCATCGCCATCAAGAGCGACTACGTCGACGCGATGGTCATGAAGAACCTCCTGCTCCGCCAGCAGGCGCTCGTCGAGAAGA
>CAYRAE010000129.1:3289-9179 GCA_964422175.1 uncultured Luteitalea sp.
CCGCGTCAGGGCCCGTCGGCCCGACGTCCAGCCTGCAGTGTGACGAGCCAGTGTCCTGGTCTGGCAGCCGCGTTGATTGAGGGAGAAAACTATGGTGAGTGCGTTTCAGCGAGTGCGTGAAATGCGAGCAGGGCGAGCGCCGCGCGCGTCCTGGCGAGTGATGACGGTGCTGGCGCTTGCGGCGGTGATGGCCTTCGTGGCCCCCGCGCGCGAAGCGGCGGCTCAGGGTGTCACAACGGGGTCTCTTGGCGGCATTGTCTCCGACGCATCGGGCGCTCCGGTGGCCGGTGCGAGCGTGATCGCGATCCACGCGCCGTCGGGCACCAACTACGAGACGACCACGCGCGCGGACGGGCGGTACTTCATCACCAACATGCGCGTGGGCGGGCCGTACGTGCTCACGGTGACCTACGTAGGCACCGGCACCGCGTTCGAGCCGTACACGCTCGAGGACATCACGATCAACCTCGGCGTGACGACCGACATGAACGTCTCGGTCAAGGGCATCTCCGTCGAGGAGTCGGTCACGGTGACCGCCTCGACCGATCCGGTGTTCAGCACGCAGCGCACCGGTGCGTCGACGACGGTGGGCCGCGACCAGATCGCCAAGCTCCCGAACCTGAGCAACCGCCTCGAGAACTTCGTGCGCCTCACGCCGCAGGCCAGCGGGCTGTCGATCGCCGGCCAGGACAGCCGCATGAACAACATCACGGTGGACGGGTCGTACTTCAACAACTCGTTCGGTCTCGGCAACGCGCCCGGCGATCGTACGGGCGTCGCGCCGATCTCGCCGCAGGCCGTCGAGCAGATCCAGGTGAACATCGCGCCGTTCGACGTGCGCCAGGGCAACTTCATCGGCGCCGGCATCAACACCGTCACGCGCAGCGGCAGCAACGCGTTCCACGGATCGATCTACCGCCAGTTCCGCGACGACAGCATGGTCGGCACCAAGGCCGGCGCGAACACGGTGCCGGTGGGCACGTTCGAGTTCGCCAACTGGGGCGGCTGGGCGTCTGGCCCGATCTGGAAGAACAAGGCGTTCTTCTTCTTCAACGGCGAGGACGAGAGCCTCACGCAGCCGGCGCACACGTGGCGCGCCAACAGGGGCGGCGAAACGCCCGGCTCCGGCGTCTCGCGCGTGCTCGAATCGGATCTCACGCAGTTCAGCGCGTTCCTGAACGACAAGTTCGGCTATCAGACCGGCCCCTACGCGGGCTACGACTTCGAAGTGCCGGCTCGACGCTACCTGGTCAAGGGCGACTACAACCTCAACGCCAGCAACAAGATCACGTTCCGCTACACGCACCTCGACTCGAACACCGACGTGCTGTCGTCCAACTCCTCGTCGCTCGGCTTCGGTGGACGCCAGCCCAGCGCGACGGCTATGAACTTCCAGAACTCCAACTACCAGATCATGGAGAACATCCGCTCGGGGATCGGCGAGTGGAACTCCACGATCGGCAGCACGATGGCCAACTCGTTCATCGTCGGGTACACGAAGCAGGACGAGAGCCGGTCGGTGCGCGGCGACGGCAAGTTGTTCCCGCTGATCGAAATCCTCGACAACCAGACGCTCTACACGTCGGCCGGCTACGAGCCGTTCACGCCGAACAACGAGCTGCGCTACAACACGTTCCAGCTGCAGAACAGCTTCACGAAGTTCGCCAACCGCCACACGCTGACCTTCGGCGTGGCCACCGAGCACTACGCGTCGGAGAACGTGTTCTATTCGGGTTCGCAGAGCGTGTACGTGTACCACTCGCTCGCCGACTTCTACACCGACGCGAACGATTACCTCGCCAACCCGAACCGCACGACGTCGCCGGTGGCGCTGCGCCGCTTCCAGGTGCGCTACGCCAACATCCCCGGCATGGACAAGCCGCTCCAGCCGCTCGAGGTGTGGTACAGCGGCGCGTACGCGCAGGACGAATGGGCCGTGCGCGACAATCTGAAGATCACGGCCGGCATCCGCATGGACGTGGCCAGGTTCGGCGACACGGCGTTCGCCAACCCGCTCTTCGACGCCCTCGCTTTCCGCGACGAGGACGGCCAGTCGGTGCAGTACTCGAGCGGCAAGCTGCCTGATGCGCGTCCGCTGTGGTCGCCGCGCGTGGGCTTCAACTGGGCCGTCGACCAGGAGCGCAAGATGCAGGTGCGCGGCGGCACGGGTGTGTTCACCGGTCGTCCCGCGTACGTGTGGATCTCCAATCAGATCGGCAACACGGGCGTGCTCACGGGCTTCATCCAGAACGACGACTCGGCGGCCGCCCCGCTCACGTACAGGCCGTTCAGCCCGAGCCCAGATGCGTACAAGCCCGCCACCGTGACGGGCGACCCCACGCTGTCGGGCGAGTTCGCCGTGACTAACAAGGATTTCCGCTTCCCGCAGCTGTGGCGCACGAACATCGCCGTGGACCGTCGCCTGCCGTGGGGCGTCGTCGGCACCGCCGAGGTGATTTACAACCGTGACGTCAACGGCGTGTACTACATCAACGCCAACCTGCCCGCCGCGCAGACGACGTACGCCGGGGCCGACGCGCGGCCGCGCTACACGTCCAACCGCATCTACTCGTCCATCACGAACAACATCGTCCTGAAGAACCAGAACGTGGGGACCGCGTGGAACGTGGCCGGCTCGCTCGGCAAGACGTTCGGCGCCGGGTTCCTGAAGACCTCGTACAGCTACGGCGAAGCGAAGAACACCGTCGACCCCGGATCGGTGGCGGCCGGCTCCTGGACGAACAACCCGATCGCGCTCGACCCGAACAACCCGCCCGTCGGCTATTCGTCGGGCGTGCTGGGCCACAGGTTCATGCTGGCCGGGTCGTACACGAAGGAGTACTTCAAGTTCGGCGGCACGACCGTGTCGTTCTTCTGGGAGTCGCGCACCATCGGCAACGCGAGCTACACGTTCGCGGGCGACGCCAACGTCGACGGCGGCACGAACAACGACCTGATCTACATCCCGCGCGACACGTCGGAGATGAACTTCCAGCAGTTCACGGCGAGCGGCGTCACATTCACGGCCGCGCAGCAGGCCGCCGCGTGGGATGCCTACATCTCGCAGGATCCGTACCTGAGCCAGCACCGCGGTGAGTACGCGGGGCGCGGCGCCGTGTTCCTGCCGATGGTCCACCGCATGGACCTCAGCCTGCAGCAGGACTTCTTCGCGTCGATCAAGGGCCGCCGCCACAACTTCCAGCTGCGCCTCGACATCCTCAACGCGGGCAACCTGCTCAACGAGAAGTGGGGCATCGGCCAGCGCATGGTGAGCAACCAGCCGCTGACGACGCCGTCGGCCGACGCGCAGGGCCGCCTCCAGTACCGCCTGCGCAACGTGGGCACGTCGCTCATGAGCCGCACGTACGAGCCGACAGCCACGCTGTCTGACGTGTACCGCCTGCAGGTGATGCTGGCGTACCGCTTCTGACGCAGCGACACGATTGGGACAGCTGAAAGGGCCCGCCGGGAGGAATCCCGGCGGGCCCTTTCTGTCTCAGGACGACGGACAGAGGAACGCCGGGGCCGGACTTCCACGAGTGGCGGAGCCTTGCGACGGCGGTGTCGGCCCAGGCAGGATGCGGAGGACGGGAAGCAGGATCAGGACACGAGGACGGCACGCAGGGGACGCTGCCACGCCGGCCAACGCCGGCGGGCGCGTGTACGGCGAGAACGACAAAGCCGGCGCCCTCGCGTGAGGGTGCCGGCTTCGGTGTCTCCGTGCTGAAAGGCTGGGGAGCCTAGTCGGCGCCGCCCGCGCGACGCATGCCTTCGGTGACGATGCCGACCTTGTCGACACCGGCACCGCGCGCGGCGTCGATGGCCTGCACGACGACACCGTAGGGCAGCGTCGGCGCACCCAGGATGAACATCGTCTTCTCCTTGCGCGTCTCGAAGAGCTCGGAGAGACGATGCTGGAGGTCACCCATCGCGACGTCCTGGTTGTTGATCGAGAGCGTGCGGTCGGCGTTCATCGTCAACACGATCTGCGTGTTGTCCACCGCCGACTCGGCGCTCTTGGTCTCGAGGGGCAGGTTGATGTCCGTGCCCTTCTGGGTCATGGGGAGCGCCGCCATGAAGATGACGAGCAGCACGAGCAGCACGTCGATGAGCGGCGTCACGTTCATGTCCGAGCTGGCGTGGGGTGTCTCCCCGCGCTGCACGGTTTCCGCGCCGTGATGCTTGTGGGCAGACATCAGTTGCCCTCCCCTTCCGCCTTCTTGCTCTCGGTGATCAGCGCGACGTTCTCGATGCCCGCCTCACGCAGCTTGTCCATCATGCTCATGATGGCCGCGTAGGGAGCGTCGGTGTCGCCCTTGAGGTAGACGATGCGTTCGGCCTTCTCTTCGAGCGCGAACTTGATGCGGTCCACGGCCTCGGATTCGGCGACCTGAATGTTGTTGACGTACAGGTTCCGCTGCGCGTCCACATGCACCACCGTCTGTTCCTGCGTGTCGGGCTTCTCGCCGGTGTTCTCGGCGATGGGCAACCGCACGTTCACGCCCTTCTGCAGGAGGGGCGCGATGAGCATCATGATGATGAGCAGCACCAGCATGATGTCGACCAGCGGGGTGACGTTGATGTCGGCCTTGATGCCGCCCTTCCCGCCCCCCATGCTCATTGCCATGGCGTGTTCTCCTGAACGGAGGCGCCCCGGAGAGCGCCTCCTGTCGAACCAATCTGCCCCGTCAGCGCGGGGCCGGTCATCGAAGGCCGGCCATCACGTGGCGGCCATCCATCGACCTAGGTGCTCTTCTTGACGAAGTAGTCGACCATCTCCGACGAGCTGTTGTCCATCTCGACGTTGAAGTACTCGAGACGACCCGTCAGGTAGTTGTAGAACCACACCGCCGGAATGGCGACGACGAGACCGAGCGCGGTTTCGACGAGCGCTTCGGAAATACCGGCCGACACCGAACCGATACCGCCCGAGCCCGTCGAAGCGATGCCCTGGAACGCCGAGATGACGCCGACGACCGTACCGAGCAGACCGACGAACGGGGCCGTCGAGCCGATGGTAGCGAGCGAGGAGACGCCCTTCTTCAGGTCGTTGCCGGTGAGCGCCGTGGCGCGCTGGATGGCGCGGCGCACCGTGTCCAGCAGATCGTCACGCGTGAGCTGCTGACCGCTCTCGGACTGGAACTGGTACTCCTGCAGGCCCGCGAGCACGACCTTCGCGAGGTGGCTGTAGCGGAAGTTCTTCGACTGCGACAGCGCGATCGCGTCCTTGAGGCGGCCCTCCTTCAGGTGCTTGGCAACCTGCGGCGCATAGAGCTTGGACTGCTTCTTGGCCTGGGAGAAGGTGTACCACCGCTCCACGAAGACGCCGACCGACCAGAACGACATGAAGAAGAGGATGTACGCGACGGCCTTCGCGACGAAGCCCATCTGCTCCCACATGTGAAGAAGATTCAAATCACCCATTGCGCTCCACCCCTCCGGGGATGACTGCCCGGGGCGCTGCATTCAGGCAACGCACCCGCAGATCGTTCATGTCGATCACGATCGATCGTGCTGTTCTTGACTGACAGGCGCCCGCCCCCGATCGCGGAGGGCGGGAACCCAGGGGACTACTGCAACGTAAAGTTCACCGTGACGGTCATGATGACCGGAACCGGCACGTTATTGAGCAGCGTCGGTGTGTACTCCCACTGCTTCACCGCATCGAGCGCCGCCTGATCGAGCAACGGGATGCTGCGCAACACGCGCGCGTTCTGCACCTTGCCGTTGGTCCCGATGGTGGCCTCGATGATCACGACACCCGACACGCGCGCCGACTGTGCGATCTGCGGGTAGATGGGGTTGATGCGTCGCAGCTGCTTGGGCGGCGCGATGGCACCACCGACGCGCACCGGGGCAGCCGGTGGCGGCGGGGGCGGCGGGGGCGGCG
>CAYRAE010000130.1:0-9135 GCA_964422175.1 uncultured Luteitalea sp.
TGCATCGCGTACGTCGACTGATCCGCCTTCGCGCCTGCGGCGCTTCGACGGCCGATGGCCGATGGCCGAAGGCCGATGGCCCAAGGCCGATGGCCCAAGGCCCTGAATCGCGTTCAGCGTGAGACGACGGCCGACAGATCGACGGCAGTGACGATGTCCTCGTCACTACCGTCGTTGCTGACCTCGTCACGAAGGTAGTCGCCCGGACGACACGTGAAGACGATCACCTGATGGTCGTGCGCACGCACCGATGCGCGCACGCGATCGTTGAACCACGCGAGACGCGCGCTGTCGCTGTGCACCAGCTGATCGTCGAGGACCACGGCGGTGCGCAGGTAGCCGGCGATGGCCAGCCGGAGCAGCGTGGCGAGCTGCTCGCGCGCGCCCACCGAGAGACGCTCCAGCGAACGGTCGCCACCCTGGGCTTCGACGTGTTCGGTGCGCAGCCCAGGCGTCACGCGAATCGCGCTGTAGCGTCCGCCCGTCAGCTCGTGGAAGGCCTCCGTGATGGCGCCCGCCATCGCACGGCCGAGGTGCGCGGCGCGCTCGGCCTCGACCGCTTCGAGCTCGCGCAGGAGCCGCCGCGCGGCGCGTTCGGATCGCTCGCGTTCGCGGACTTCGTCGCGCGCCACGCGCACCACGTCCTCCTGCTGCGCGAGCCGCTCGGCTCCAACGTGTCCGGCCACGAGGTGGAGCTGTCCCTTCGCGTGGTTCAGGTCGTTCGTACACCGCTCCAGCCGCGCCTGCACGGCTTCGAGCGCCTCGCGCGCCTCGGTCAGATCGAGCGGTAGCGTGTCAGGAACCTGGTCGTGAGGTCCGTCCGGTGTCGGCTGCGGCGTCTCGTGCGCATCTCGCAGCATCTGCTCGGCTACCGCGATGTTCCGCGCGCACTCGTCGTACGCCTGACGGGCGCGGTGTCGTGCGTGCGCGGCAGCCTCGCGCGTCTCGACCGCCTCCGCTCGATCGCGATTGCGCGCGAGGCGTGCAGCCACGGTGTCCGGGTCGACCTTTGGTGCCTCACGTTCGAGGCGCGCAAGTGCGTCCCGACACGATGTCAGTCGTGCGGCGTCACGTTCTGCCTCGCTCGCGTCTCGGTCCGCGTCGTCGGCCCCGTCACGCAGGCGCCGCACGTCATCTCGTCTGCGCTCGACGTCGGCCACTGCGCGTTCGTAGTCGGCCAGCGTGGTCAGGCCTGCGGCGCGCAGGGACGGCTCTACCTCCTGCGTCCATCTGTCACGTCTTCTGACTCGCAACTCGTAGTCCGCCCGCCGCGCACGCACCGCGCGTTCGCTCACGGCCCACGCCACACCGCCTGCCGCGCCACCGACGATGACGCCGGCGAGCGCTGCGGCAACGGGTGTCAGAACGCCCGAGAGGTACGCGATGGCTGCAGAGATGATGAGCGCCGCGATGGATGTGAGGACGGCCGGCAGCATGGCCGACGCGGGTGCGGATGCCGGCACGGGATGCTCTCTCAGATCAGCCTCGAGTGCCCGCCAGGCATCGACGCGCTCACGCGTCGGCAGTGCACGATCCGTTACCTGTCGTTCGATCGCCGACGCCTCGGCTCGCATCGCCCCGGCACGCGCACGAAGATCCCGCGCACGAACGGCATCCTCTTCCAGCGCTCGCACCATGGCGCGCTGCTCCTCGACCGCGAGATGGGAGTCCACTGCCTGAAGCAGGAGAAGCTCCGCCTCTGCCGCCTCGAGCGTGTCGCGCGCCGACTGCTGTTGCTGGCGCGCCTCATCGAGGTGCGCTGTCGCCCGGGCGATGTTCTGCGCTCGTATGCGATCGACTTCCGCGTCCACCGCCGCTCTGGCACGCAACCGCTCGGCCTGAGCCCTTGCCGCTTCAGCAACGGCTTTCGCGGCCTCGACGTCGACGCGCAGCTGCTGCTGGTCGTCCTGGAGGCGCACGACCGCCTGACGGATCGTCGTGCCCCTGTCTTCATCGCTCCGCAATGCCTGGAGACGATCCTCCTGCTCACGCAGGTGCTGTTGCAGCTTGACGAGCGGTGAATCGGCGGCCGTCTTGAACACGCCCTGCGACGTGAAGACGCCCTCGACGCGCGTGGTGAGCCGATCGATGATGCGCCGCACCAATGGATCCTCATCGAGCGCGCCCATCGCTCGTGTGACCAGTGACTTACCGGTCTCGTCGCGGTCGTCGTCCAGGCTCGCGTCGAGAACGGCCTGGACCTCACCCTGCTTGCCGAGCAGCGCCGTGAGCAGGAAACTCTCGGCTTTCGGTGACGCGCCCCTCGCAGCCGGCGCCGCGATACCCCACGCAAGCAGTTCGCGCAGCCGGCCTTCCACGCCCCTGCCTGAGACAACCTCCCTGAACCGCGGTGGTTCGACGTCTTCGCTCGACTCGAGCGTCGCCGACGCTCTCGGCCCGAATCGCTTCGACACGCGCCACAGCGTGCCTTCGTGCTCGAACGTCAGCGTGACGCACGCGGGCTTCGCGCCACCCCACGCCACGAAGTCGTGTCCTGCCTGCGACGAGTACTGCACGAACAGCGCCGCGCGGATCGCCTCGACGAGCGTGGACTTGCCGAGCTCGTTCGGGCCATGGAGCACGGTGAGACCGCGTCCGAAGGCGACGGACGCCTGGCGAACCCCGCGGAAGTCCGCGACGTCGAGGTGCCGCAGCCTCACGCCCGTTCCTCGCTCACGAGACGATGCAGTTCCCGGAGAGCACGTCTCGCCTCGTCGTCTGTCTCGGCGACGGCCGCGAGGCGCCGGGCCACGACCGACAGCGGCTCCGGCACATCGTCCATGACGTCGTCAGCGGTTCCGACGTCGATGCGCAGCCCGCTCCTGTCGATGAGCAGCGCTCCCGCACGGCCGGTGTTGGCATCGTCGCCATGCAGTTGCCGTGTCAGACGATCGACGATGGTCTCGTCGGTCACGGGGACCGTCATGTCGAGCCGCACGCGAAGGGCCGTGGTCGAGAGGTCCTCGTTCGCCAGGCGATGCAGGGCTTCGAGGCTGGTGATCGTTTCCTGGCGCCAGGTCCATCGGCCCACCTTGTGCCGCGTCACGATCGGTTTCGCACCGGCGCGCATCAACGTGACGAGCGCCACGTGGCCCGCGCCATCCTCGCCGAAGCGTGTCTGTTCGGGTGCACCCGGGTACACGATCGGCGCGATGCCGTCCTCCGTCAGGACGCGGAATCCATGCGTGTCGCCCACGGCAAGGTAGTCGAGCCCACGTCGCGCGGGTGCATCGCGCGCGACGGGGAAGTTGGTCTGATGTCCCTCCATGTCGAACGTGGAGCCATGGACCATGCCGACGCGCATGCGTGTGTCGCCTTCGGTGCGCGACGGGAGCGACAGCGCGAGATCCTCCGCACCGGCCGTCGATCGGCATGGCGCGGCGAACAGCACGGCGTCTGACGTGAGCGACAGTTCGAAGGTGTCCGAGTCCACCACGTGTACCCACGGTGGCAGGAGTGCGCGAAAGGGGTGCGTCGCGTGATAGACGGAGCCCGGCCTGATCGGGTCGTGATTGCCGGGCAGCAGCACGACGGGCCGGCTCCAGCCGTCGCGACTCGTGAGCACGTTCGCGAATCCGCGCCACCAGTCCTCTCCGGGCTCCGGCGTGTCGAAGATGTCGCCGGCCCAGAGCACGGCGTCGACGGCGTACTGCTCGGCCACCGACAGGATCGTGCGCGCCACGTCGAGCCGCGCCCGCGCGAGCCGGCGACGGGCATCGGCGTCGAACTGTGCCGACTCCAGCCCGAGGTGCAGGTCGGCGGTGTGCAGCAGCTTCAGCATGTGCCGTCCACCACGTCGAACCGTACGTCGAGCACGCGCGTCACGTCGGGCCTGGCGTACCGCCGCGCGAACAGCCGATCGCGCCACTCGCGATACTCGTCGTCGCCGCCGTCCTCGAGGTGCGCGATCTGTCGCGCCACGAGGTCGCGTTCCTTCGATATCTGCGCGACGCGCGTGTCCGTCGCATCGCCGGCCTCGACGCCGAGCGTGCGCTGGCGTCGCTCGCGCAGTTCGGCGATCTGCGCAGTCAGCCGCGACTCCCTGCGGCGCATCACGAGCACCTGATCGGCGAGGTAGTGATCGAGTTGGCGGAGCATCTGGTCGAAGCGCGCCTCGTCGCGTGCCGCCGTCGCCGCCTGATCGCCGAAGAGCGCCGCGTCGATCGCATCCTGCAGCGGCTGGTTCGCCGCGTGGCCGTCGACTGCCCGGCACTCGCGCACCGGCAGCGTGAGCAGACCCTCGACGACTGTCGCCGCGAGTGGGTCATCGTCGCCATCGACGACCGCAGTGAACATCAGGTTGTCGACACGCTCGATGCCCCTGTACGCGGCGCGCGTGACCACCAGCCTGCCGCAGCGCCCCACGAGCGCGCGCACATCGTCTGCCGCGCCGGCACTGGTCTCGAACACCACGTGCAGCGGTGAGTCAGTCACACGCCGCGCGGCGTCGATCGCCGCCTGCACGACGGGATGCCCGACATGCAGCGCCTCGCCCTCGCTGATGGCGCGCGCGTCGCCGACGATCGCCACGAAGCCATCGCGATAGCCGTCAGGCAGCGCGGGGTGGGGTTGCACGCGGTAGCCGACGCGACCGGGCTGCTCGTAGCGCTCGTATGCCACGCCCTCATCGTCCAGCCAGGTGCGCACGACCAGGTCGACGTCTCGATCGAGGCCTTCGAGTTCTGCCGGCAGCGCGCCCTGATAGCGCGCGAGCACCTGCCGTACCGCCTCGTCGAGCCGTGTCTCGATGAGGTCCGACGCGCGATCCTGTACCTCGTCGAACGCGCGCTTCCGGCTCTCCATCGTGTCGCGCAGATGGCGCAGGTCTGCCGCCACGTCGTCGATCGAACGCGCGCGACCGTAGATCGTGCGCAGTTCCGCCTCGAAGTCCACGCCCACGCTGGCCACCAGCGATTCGGGCGCCGTGCGCGACGGCTCGTAGAGCACCGCGTCCGACGCGTCGAGCACTTTGCCGAACAGATCGAGCTTCTGCGTGAGGATGTCGAGCGTGAGCCGCTGCGCCACGTTGCCCGCCGCCAGGAAGCTGATGACCGTGACGCCGCGCTGCTGGCCGTAGCGGTGCACGCGACCGATGCGTTGTTCGATGCGCTGCGGATTCCACGGCAGGTCGTAGTTGACGATCGTGTCGCAGAACTGGAGGTTCAGCCCCTTGGCACCAGCCTCGGTCGAGATGAAGACCTTCGAGCGATGCCTGAACTCGTGGACGAGCGCGAGGCGGATGGCCACGTCGCGGCTGGGACGATGGGCAGGAGCGATGGCGTGTCCCTCATCGGCTTCCCATCGCTCGAGTGCGCGCTCTGCCGCCGGTCCTTCGTTGTCGCCACGGAACACCGTGATGTCCTCTGGCTCGTGACCATGTTCCAACAGCAACGCACGCAGATAGTCCTGCGTCGTCAGCGACTCGGTGAAGATGACGGCCTTGCCCGAGCCGGTGCCTTCGACACCGCGCGTGCGGACGAGAGCGAGCGCGTCGAGCAGACGGTGAGCCTTGCTGTCGTGACCGAGGGTTCGCGCGCGCTCGGCGAACGCCTCCACGGTCTCGAGTTCCTCGCGGAGGCTTTCATCGAGTTCGGAGATGGTATCCCGCGCATCGATTGCGTCGTCTGCCTCGTCGCCATCCGGACCGTCCTGCGTCGAGAGGCTCTCGTCGTCTTCCAGATCCGCTGCCATCTCGCGCAGGAACTGCGTCCCATCGTCCGAGACCGCGTGGCCGCGGCGCGAGAGCCGATTGCGGAGGCGCTGCGCCACGCGTTCGAGACTTTCGGCAAGCGCCGCGAGCGACGATCCCATGCGCCGATGAAAGCCGATGAGCAGCAGGTGACGCTGCGTGCCCCGGAACGCATGCAGGCGCTCTCGCATCAGCCACGCGGTGACGTCCGTGTACAGCGCATGCTCCTCAGGGCTCATCGCGTACTCGAACACGCGTGAGTGCCGCTCGACGAACGGTACCTGCAGGAATTCCTGCGCCTGACGCCTGAGCGTGCGCTGCAGCACCGTCTGCAGGCGGCGTCTGAGCTCGCGCGCCTGATCGGGCAACACCGTCCGGTCGCCCGCCTCGCAGAAGCGCTCCCGGAACGTGGGCAGTCGGCCGAGGAGCGTTCCCGTCGGCTCGACATACTGCACGAGGCCCCACAGCTCCGCGAGTGAGTTCTGGATCGGCGTCGCCGTGAGCAGCACGACGGGTGTACGTCCGCGCCTGATCACCTCGCGCAGGCGGCCGGCCGTCTGCGCGTGCGTCGAGTCCTGGTCGTACGCGCCGTCCTTGCCATAGCGCTTGTAGATCCCGGAGAAGATCTCGTGCGCCTCGTCCACCACCACGAGATCGAAGGGATCGACGGCCTTGAGCACCGAGGCTCCCTTCGGACCACCCGCGAGCTCGCGATGGGCGAGGAAGACGCCCGTGCCGCCGAAGGATTCCGGGTCGAGGCGGCCTTCGCGCGCCTCGATGCCGAAGAGCGCGTAGAGCTCCGTCTGCCACTGGCCGAGGAGGGCCTTGGGCACCACGAGCAGCACGCGACGCATGCCTTCGGCCATCAACTGCGAGATGATCAGGCCGGCTTCGATGGTCTTGCCGAGGCCGACCTCGTCGGCGAGGATGCAGCCGCCCTCGGGGATGCGCCGCAGCGCGAAGACGACGGCGTCGATCTGGTGCGGGTTCGGATCGACCCGACCCTGGCGCTGGCACGTCGCGTATCGCCGCTGCTCGTCAGGTCGCCGAATGCGAACGAGGTCTTCGGCCAGCAGTCGGCGCTGGATGGGGCTGAGCCTGAGTGTCATGAAGATAGGGCCGGCTCTTCCGACGGCAGGGTCAGCCTTCCTGGTCCGACCCTCGAACGAGGTCTCGCGATTCTAGCGCGCCGCCTTCCGTCGTGTCGTTGACCTGACGTCTGCGGTCGGCAAAGATCCGCCTCATGCGAGTTGGCGTCCGTACCAGCCTCCTGTGTACCGTCCTGGCGTTCGTCCTGCCGGCGCGTGCCGCGTATTCACAGCCCGAGACGAAGCGACCGATGGAGCCCGTCGACATCCTCGACTGGAAGACCATCGGCCCCGCGGAGCTCTCGCCCGACGGCAAGTGGCTGGCCTACAGGTACAGCCCCGTCCAGGGCGACAGCGAGGTCATCGTCCGCGCGACGTCAGGCGACACGGAGCGCCGTTACGCCATCGGTGAGATTCCTCCCGCGCAGCCGCCGCGTCCCGGTGGTCCGCCAACGCCGCCCCCCGGCGCCGGCCCCTCGGGGTTTGCGTTCTCCGAGGACGGCAGGTGGTTCGCGTACACCACGTATCCGAAGCGCGCCGAGGCCGAGAAACTGCGCGCCCAGCGCAAGCCGGTCCAGACGGGCGTGACGCTCGTGAACCTGGACACAGGCGTCAGCACCGATTATCCGAAGGTGCGCCAGTACGCCTTCTCCGGCGATTCGAGTCTCGCGATTGCGCTGCATCGGTATGGCCCCGAAGGCGGTGGACGCGACAAGCCGCGCGGCGCCGACCTCATCGTGAGAGACCTCGCCGCGGGCACGGATCTGACAGTGGGCGGCGTGGCCGAATACGCCTTCGACAAGTCGGGTACGCGTCTGGCGTGGGCCGTCGACGCCGAGGGCCAGATCGGCAATGGCCTCATCGTCCGTCACCTGCGGACCGGTGCCGTGACGACAGCCGACAGTGGCAAAGCCAGCTACGAGAAACCGGCATGGAACGAAGCCGGTACGCATCTCGCGTTCCTGAAAGGCGTCGAGGACAAGGCGTACGAGGAGAAGCGATACACGGTGATCGGCGTGGATTGGTCGACGGACACGCCTGCGACCGTGCGCTTCGATCCCGCCGGGGATGCGTCATTCCCCGCTGACATGTTCATCAGTGTCAACCGCACGCCTGCATGGACCTCCGACGGCAAGGCGCTGCTCTTCGGTCTCGCGCCGGCCACGAAGAAGAAGGACGGCGAGGCGACAAAGGGCGAATCGACGGACGCGCCGCCCGCCCGCGGCGACACGCCGGACCTGATCCTCTGGCACTGGAAGGACGGGCGCCTGCAGTCGCAGCAGCAGGTGCAGGAACAGCGCGACAAGCGCTTCACCTATCTCGCGACGTGGCGGGTGGCGGACAAGCGGTTCATCCGCCTCGCCGACGACACGCTGCGCGACGTCACGCCGCCGAAGGACGGACGATGGGCCGTTGGTGTACAGCGCGAACCGTATGAGCTGACGGCGTCGCTCGAGGGGCGCGCGTACCAGGACGTGACGCTCGTGGACATGGAGACCGGCACGCGAGGCGCCACGGCGACGAAGGTGCGCTGGGTGTACGGCCAGTCGCCGGACAGCACGAGGGTTCTGTACTTCGAGGGCGGGCACTACCACGTGCTCGACGCGGTCAAGGGCACGTCGACGACGATCACGCGCGGGCTGCCCGTGTCGTTCGTCAACGTCGAGGACGATCACAACGTGGTGCAGCCGCCGGTGCCGCCGGAAGGCTGGTCCGCCGACAGCCGCAGCGTGCTGCTCACCGATCGCTGGGATCTCTGGCAGGTGCCTGTCGATGGGGGTGCCGCCGTGAACCTCACCGTCAACGGCGCCCGCGACAGGATCCGCTACGACCGTCTCGTTCTCGATCCGGAAGAGAAGGGCATCGACTTCACGATGCCGCTGTACGCGGCGATGCTCGGTGAGTGGACGAAGAAGACCGGCATCGCGAGGGTCGTGCCGGGTACGCCCGGGGCCGACGTCCTCGCGTTCGACGCGGCCGGCTACTCGCGCCTCATGAAGGCATCGCATGCCGAGACGTATGTGTACGCGTACGACACGCCGGTGACGTACCCCGATCTGCACGTGGCCGACGCGGCATTGAAGGGCGCGCGGAAGCTGACCGACGGACAGGCGCAACTGTCAGCTTACGCATGGCTTGCGGGTTCCCGACTCATCGATTACACGAGCGACGCACCGAAGGGGCGCAAGGGGAAGAAGCTGCAGGCGAGTCTGTTCCTGCCCGCCGGGTATGAACCGGGCAAGCGGTATCCGACCATCGTGTACATCTACGAGCGTCTGTCAGACGCAACGAATCGATTCGTTCATCCGACCGCGTACGGATTCAACAGATCCGTCTACACCAGCCAGGGATACGCGG
>CAYRAE010000131.1:0-9107 GCA_964422175.1 uncultured Luteitalea sp.
TCAGTTGCTGTTCGTACGAGCGTCCCGGCAGCAGGCGTCGCCGGATCTTCAGTTCGGCCGCCGCGCCGCACGCGATGACCGTCTGCGCGAGCGTCGTGGGCAACGTCTCGTACGGCTCGTGATCGGCCAGCACCACTGGTCCGCGCGACGCTGCGTCGAACGTACCGCCGTGGCCCGCGAACCGCGCACCCTCGGTCAGCGCGCGCATCAGCACGCGCGCCGCGTCGGCATCGATGACTTCGTGCAGCACGCCCGTCCGCGCACCGCCGACCCGTGCCAGGACCAGATCCGGATGCGTGTCGAGCAGCTCCTCGCCACGCGCGCCGGCGGTGAAGGTCAGCACGAGGCCGAACCTGTAGGTGTCCACTTCCCCTTCGACGTCGACGGCCACGAGGACCACGGGTTCGATCCCGTCGCGCACGACGGCGTGCGCGGCAACGCGTACGGTGCGCACGAGCGCGCCGGGTGTGCGATACCAGGGCTGTCGCTGGAGCCAGGGCAGCAGGTAGCGCCGCTCGAGCACCGCGCGGACGGGCCCGTCGAACACCGAGTCCCACCTGTCGCTCACGAGCAGGTCCGGCAGCGGGTGGCGGCGCCGTTCGTCGGTCGCCTCGCCGCGTGCGCGTGGATCCGATGCATCGACGAGGTCGAGCCAGTACCAGCCGAACGGCGCGAGCGTGACGGCGAGCGTGCCATCGGTGATCGGCGGCAGGCGCGTGCCACCGAGCACTTCCACGGGCACGCGCGCGTTGCTAGAAGGCCGGGCTCGGAGAGCCGGCCCTACCAGCTCGGCCGGCCCTACCGACTGGGCCGGCCCCACCGCCGGCGCTGGCCCAGCCATCGATTCAGTCGTGCCGCTGGCGATGTCCACTTGCGCGGCCTGTACGTCCGCCGACAGGTTCGCGACGACGAGCACCGTGTCATCGCCCAGCGTGCGCGTGAACGCGAGCACGCGGCGGTTGCCCGTCTCGACGAAGTCGACTGCGCCGCGGCCGAACGTGCGTCGCGCCTGGCGGGCGGCGATCATGCGTCGCGTCCAGTGCAGGAGCGACGATGGGGTTCGCTCCTGTGCCTCGACGCTGACGGCCTGGTATCCGAACACCGCGTCCATCACGAGCGGCGCGCAGAGCCGCTGCGGATCGGCGGTGGAGAATCCCGCGTTGCGATCGCCCGTCCACTGCATCGGCGTGCGCACGCCGTAGCGATCAGACAGGTAGATGTTGTCGCCCATCCCGATCTCGTCGCCGTAGTACACGACGGGCGTGCCCGGCAGCGACAGCAGCAGGACCGTCATCAATTCCACACGACGCCTGTCGCCGCCGAGCAGCGGTGCAAGCCGTCGGCGGATGCCGGCGTTGATCCGCATGCGCGGATCCTCGGCGAACGCGCGCCACATCGACTCGCGCTCCTCGTCGGTCACCATCTCGAGCGTCAGCTCGTCGTGGTTGCGCAGGAACAGCGTCCACTGACAGAGCTCGGGGATGTCGGGCGTCTGCCGCAGGATCTCGACGATCGGCTCACGATCCTCGCGTTGCAGCGCCATGTACAGACGTGGCATCAGCGGGAAGTGAAACGCCATGTGGCACTCGTCGCCCGCGCCGAAGTACGCGCACACGTCGGCCGGCCACTGGTTCGCCTCCGCGAGCAGCACGCGTCCCGGGTACTCGGTGTCGAGGAAGCGGCGCACCTGCCTGATGATCGCGTGCGTCTCCGGCAGGCTCTCGCACGACGTGCCTTCGCGTTCGATGAGGTACGGGATCGCGTCGAGGCGGAAGCCGTCGACGCCGAGATCGAGCCAGAACCGCATCACGCGCAGCATCGCGCGCAGCACGCGCGGATTGTCGTAGTTGAGGTCGGGCTGATGGTGGAAGAACCGGTGCCAGTAGTACGCCTGCGCCACGGGATCCCACGTCCAGTTCGACGCTTCCGTGTCGCTGAAGATGATGCGCGTGTCCTCGTACCTGCGCGTCGAGTCGTGCCACACGTAGAAGTCGCGTGCCGGAGATCCCGGCGGGGCCTGACGTGCGGCCTGGAACCACGGGTGCTGATCGGACGTGTGATTCATCACCAGTTCGGTGATGACGCGCAGCCGCCGCGCGCGGGCTTCACGCAGGAAGCGACGCACGTCGCGCAGCGTGCCGTACGCCGGGTGCACGCTCTGGTAGTGCGCGATGTCGTACCCATCGTCTCGGAGCGGCGACGGGTAGAAGGGGAGGAGCCACAGCGTGTCGACGCCGAGCCGCTGGATGTAGTCGAGTTTCGAGATCAGGCCCGCGAAGTCGCCGATGCCGTCGCCGTTGCCGTCGAAGAAGGTCCGCACGTGGACCTGATAGATGACGGCGTCCTTGTACCAGTCGATGGGAGTTCCGCGCGTGGGTTCGTCCATGTCATCCGGTCCGCCTCAGCGTTCCGCGCTTCATTGGGCTACGGCGCGGCCCACCGTCGCACCTCGGCGCGACGGCGCGGCAGGCATCTGCGGAATTTCCTGTGAAGGCCCAAGGCCCAGGGCCGACGGCCCGTCCCGAGATGGATCGAGTTTACCGGACGGGGGCGTGGCTTCGCTCGTCCGTGCGCAGAAGCACGACGGATCGCCCGGCCACCTCGTACGTGAGCGGCTGGTCGGCGAGCTCGACGGGCTCGGTCGTGATGCTGGTGTCGAAGACGAGCGTCCACGGCAGGCCGCTTGGCGCGGTGGGCAGCGTGAACGTGCACGCCTCCTCGTTGGCGTTGAGCAGCACGAGCAGCGTGTCGTCGAGGACGGGCTGCCCGCGTCGATCGATCTCGTCCATGGCGGTGCCGTTGAGCAGAACGCCGATCGTGCGGACGTGCGGGGCCGACCACATCGAGTCGTTCATCTCGACGCCCGAGGGATCGAACCACGCCAGATCCTTCACGCCCGCGCCGCGCAGGGGACGTCCCTGGAAGAACCGCTGGCGTCGCAGCACGGGATGCGTCTGGCGCTTCGCGATCAGCATGCGCGTGAAGTCCAGGAACTCCCGATCGCTCTCGGTGAGGTCCCAGTCCATCCAGCTGATGTCGTTGTCCTGGCAGTAGGCGTTGTTGTTGCCCTTCTGCGTGCGGCCCATCTCGTCGCCGCCGCAGATCATCGGCACGCCCTGCGACAGGAGGAGCGTGGCCATGAAGTTGCGGCGCTGGGTGACGCGCGCCGCGTTGACGACCGGATCGGTCGTGGGCCCCTCGACGCCCATGTTCATCGAGAGGTTGTTCGACTCGCCGTCGCGGTTGTCTTCGCCGTTGGCCTCGTTGCGCTTGATCTCGTAGGTGACCAGATCGTTGAGCGTGAATCCGTCGTGGCACGTGACGAAGTTGATGCTCGCACTCGGCAGGCGTCCCGTGTGCTCGTAGAGGTCGCTGCTCCCCGAGAGGCGCGTCGCGAACTCGGACACCTGCCCGCCGTCGCCGCGCCAGAAGCGCCGCACCGAGTCGCGATAGCGACCGTTCCACTCGGTCCAGCCGACGGGGAAGTTGCCGACCTGATATCCGCCTTCTCCGAGATCCCACGGTTCGGCGATCAGCTTGACCTGCGACAGCACCGGGTCCTGGTGGATGATGTCGAAGAACGCGCCCAGCTTGTCCACGGCGTGCAGTTCGCGCGCGAGCGCACTCGCCAGATCGAACCGGAAGCCGTCCACGTGCATCTCGAGGACCCAGTACCGCAGGCTGTCCATGATGAGCTGCAGCACGCGCGGACTCTGCATGTTCAGCGTGTTGCCCGTGCCCGTGAAGTCTTCGTAGTAGCGCCGATCGCCGCGCGTGAGCCTGTAGTACGAGACGTTGTCGATGCCGCGGAGCGACAGCGTGGGGCCGAGGTGGCTGCCTTCGGCGGTGTGGTTGTAGACCACGTCGAGGATCACCTCGAGGCCGGCCGCGTGCAGCGACCGCACCATCGTCTTGAACTCGCGCACCGAGCCGTATGGCGAGCGGCCCACGGAGTAGCGCAGCTCCGGCGCGAGGAAGGCGAGCGTGTTGTAGCCCCAGTAGTTGGAGAGCCCGGCCTTCACGAGGTGCCAGTCGTCGATGTGGTGGTGCACGGGCAGCAGTTCGACTGCCGTCACGCCGAGATCCAGCAGGTGCTCGATCGCGGCCTCAGACGCGAGGCCGAGATAGCTGCCCCGCAGCTCCTCGGGCACGCCGGGATGGCGCTTCGTGAAACCGCGGACGTGCAGCTCGTAGATGATCGTCTCGTGCCACGGGCGCTTCAACGGGCGGTCGTCGCCCCACGTGAACGCCTGATCGACCACCGCCGCCAGGGGCGCGTACGCGGCGTTGTCGCGGTCGTCGCGGCTGTCGGGCGACCCGATCGTGAAGCCGAACATGCTGTCGTGCCAGCGCACGTTGCGACCCACGGCCTTGCCGTACGGATCGAAGAGGAGCTTCGCGGGATTGAAGCGATGGCCGGCGCGCAGGTCGTGCGGCCCGTGCACGCGATAGCCGTACAACTGGCCGGGCTTCGCTTCAGGCAGGTAGCCGTGCCAGACCTGATCGGTGCGCTCGCGCAGCGGGATCCGGTGCGACTCGCGGCCCGCGTAGGGCGAGTCGAAGAGGCAGAGGTCCACGCCTGTGGCGTGTTCCGAGAACAGCGCGAAATTGACGCCGATCCCATCCCACGTGGCGCCGAGCGGATACGGAGAACCTGGCCAGACTTTCATCGTTACGTGTGCGCGGCTGCGACGCGAACGTCACGCGGCGCCCAAGTATGCCATCGGCCGCGACGGCCGTTGCCCTGAGCGATGGCCCCCTCGGTCGGGGCGGAGTGGAACGGGTCGTACGGGGTCACGTCGATGGTGTGGCCCTCCCGAGCGCGGCGCGCAGGGCCTCCTCCAGCGTCGGGTGCGTGAACGTGAATCCCGCCTGCTGCAGCGCGCGCGGGAGGACGCGCTTGCTGCTGAGGAGTTCGGCGCGCGCCATCTCGCCGACGAGCGCCTCCAGGGCAGCCGCCGGCATGGCGATCACCGCGGGACGATTGAGGACGCGCGCGAGCGTGCGCGTGAACTCCGTGTTGGTGACCGGCGTCGGAGCCGTCACGTTGATCGGCCCGCTCACGTCGTCGCGCGTCAGCGCGAGCAGCAGCGCCCGCAGGACGTCCGTCATGCCCACCCAACTGTAGAACTGCGCGCCGGGGCCCAGGCGTCCACCGAGGCCGAGCAGGAACGGCAGGCGCATCTTGCCCAGCGCGCCGCCACGGCCGTCGAGGATCAGACCGAAGCGCGTGTGAACCACGCGGATGCCCGCCGCGCGTGCCGGGTCCGCAGCCGCCTCCCATGCCAGGCAGGTCTCGGGAAGGAAGCCGTGGCCTGGCGGGCTGTCTTCGGTCAGGTCCTCGGTGCCGCGATCGCCGTAGTACCCGATGGCCGACGCGCTCACGAGCACGCGCGGACGCGCCGAGACGGCAGCCAGCGACCGCGCCAACGCCGCCGTCGGGCCGACGCGGCTGTCGCGGATGCGGGCCTTCACGGCAGGCGTCCAGCGTGCGCTGGCCACCCCCTCGCCGGCCAGGTGGACGACGGCGTCGAGTCGCCCGAACACGTCCGTGTCAGACAGGCCGACCTCGGGATCCCACCGATGTTCGTCGCCGCTGTGCGGCACGCGACGCACCAGTCGAACCACGTCGTGTCCGGCCTCGCGGAGGAACGGCACGAGCGCGGTGCCGACCAGGCCTGTCGATCCCGTGATGGCGATGCGCATCTCCACTCCATCCTTTGCCATCGCGCGCGCCCCGCGCAATCATGGCGACATGCCCGTGGCGCCAACGCCAGGCGGGCGCCCCGACGACTCCCGATGCGTGTTGACGAGTTCGACTTCCACCTGCCAGAAGCCCAGATCGCCCAACACCCACCCGACCAGCGGGGGACGTCACGCCTGCTCGTCCTCGACCGCATCACGGGGGCGATCGACGACACGACCGTCCCCGACCTGCCGGCGTGGCTGCGCCACGGTGACGTACTCGTGCTCAACGACACACGCGTCTTCCCGGCGCGCCTGCTCGGGCGTCGGCTGCCTGGCGGAGGGCGACTCGAGTGCCTGCTCGTCCAGGCCCACGGCGGCGACGCATGGGATGCACTCGTCCATCCGGGACAGCGCCTGCGCGTCGGCAGCACGTTCGTGTGCGACGGACCTGATGGCGCGATCCACGGCACGATCACCGGCCGCGGTGAGTTCGGCAGGCGTCGTGTGCAGCTTCGCGCCGACGGCTACCGCGACGTGGACGCCGCGATCGAGGCCATCGGCCACGTGCCCCTGCCGCCATACATCAGGCGGCCTGACGCCTCCACCGATCGCGAACGATATCAGACAGTGTTCGGGATGCATCGGGGATCGGTTGCCGCGCCGACGGCCGGGCTGCATTTCACGCCCCTGCTGCTCGAAGCGATACGCGCCCGTGGCGTCGAGGTCGTGACCATCACGTTGCACGTGGGCTACGGCACGTTCAAGCCCGTGCGCGTCGAGCAGATCGAGGATCACATCGTCGATCCGGAGCGCTATGAGGTGCCCGACGCGGCGGCGGACGCGATCAACAGGGCGAAAGCGGAGGGGCGGCGCGTGGTGGTGGTCGGGACGACGAGCACGCGCGCGCTGGAGAGCGCCGTCGACGATGAGGGACGCGTGCGTGCCGGGGCGGGGACGGCCACCATGTGCATCAGACCCGGCCACACGTTCCGCGTGGTCGACGCGCTGATGACCAACTTCCACGTCCCGCGGTCGTCGCTGCTGTTCCTCGTCTGCGCCTTCGCCGGCCGCGAGCGCGTCCTCGCCACCTACGCTCACGCCGTCGCCAACGGTTACCGCTTCTACAGCTACGGCGACGCGATGCTGATCGTGTGACGGGCAGAAATGCCGAATGCTTGCCGCGCCGTAGCGCCACAGGCGCGCAGGCGGGCCGGGAATGCCGAACGCACACGTCCCGGTGTAGCCGCAGGATTTCATCCGGCGGGCAGCCTCACGGTTATGCTTCCTGCATGATCCAGTCGAAGCTGACGTTCCTCGCCGGACTGCTGGCCGGCTCGGCGATCACGGTTGGCGTGCTCACCCTCGGCGACGCAGGCGTCGACGCGGCCACGGCGACTGTCGCGCAGGTTGCGGGCAAGCACTCCTCGCAGATCGTGTTCGAGAACGAGCGCGTGCGCGTCAAGGACGTCACGTTCCCGCCGGGCGTGCTCGACACGGGCATGCATACGCACGACCTGGCGCACGTGGGCGTGATCCTCACCGAAGGCCGGCTCGTGTTCACCGAGAAGGACGGCACGAAAGAGACGGCGTCGTTCTCGAGCGGCAGCGTCGGCTTTCGCGGGCCGAATGCCACGCACATGGTCGCCAATCCGGGTACGACGCCGATGCGGGTGATCGAGGTCGAGTTGAAGTGAACCGGCAACAGGCAGTCGGGGACCGGCAACCGGCAATCGGCAACGGGCAACCGGGCATCGATGGCCGGCAACGGGCAACCGGCAAGCGGCAACCTGGCTCACACACGTCGCGTCGCGACTGGCTGCAGCGCGTGGCCGGGAGTGTCGTGGTGGTCGCGGCGATCGTCGGATGCGCGCTGCTTCAGCCGTCACGGATCACTTACGCTCAGGCATCGTCTTCAGCCGCACGTCCCAACATCGTCATCATCCTTGCCGACGACATGGGGTACGGCGATCTCGCGTCGTACGGGCATCCGGCGCACCGCACGCCGAACCTCGATGCCATGGCGCGCGAGGGTGTGCGTGCTACGGCGGCGTATGCACCGTCGCCGTCCTGTTCGCCGACACGTGCGTCGTTGCTCACGGGTCGCTACGCGTTCAGGGTCGGCATCAAGGCGCCGCTCGCGCCGCTGAGCGAGAGTGGCCTGCTCGCGCGCGACCACGTGACGATGCCGCAGGTGCTGCACGAGGCGGGCTACAGGACGATGCTCGTGGGCAAGTGGCATCTGGGCGATCGCCCGGGCATGCGCCCGCTGGACCACGCGTTCGATCGCTTCGTGGGCATGCTCTACAGCCACGATTACAGGGATCCGTTCGTGAAGACGCCGGAGAAGCTGGCGATCTTCGATGGCGAGACACGGCGCGTCGAGGAGCCCGATCCCGCCACGCTCACGACCACGTACACGCGCGAGGCCGTGGCGTTCATCCGCGAGAGCGCGGCGGCGAAGGCGCCGTTCCTGCTCTACTTCGCGCAGCCGATGCCGCACGTGCCGCTCGCCGTGTCGAACAGGTGGAAGGGCATGACGCGGAGTCTCTATGGCGACGTGATGGCGGAGCTCGACGACTCGGTGGGCCAGGTGAGGGCCGCACTGGCCGCTGCGGGTGTCGAGCGCGAGACGCTCGTGATCTTCGCCAGCGACAACGGTCCCTGGAACGCCATGCCGCCGCGCATGTTCGGCCGCGACATCGTCAAGCCCTGGGATCACGGCACGCCGGGACCGTTCAGGGCGGGCAAGGGGTCGACGTACGAGGGTGGGCATCGCGTGCCGTTCCTCGCCGCGTGGCCGGGCACGATCGCGGCGGGCAGGACGACGGATGTGCCGATCAGTCTCGTCGACGTGTTTCCGACGGTGGCCGCGCGTGGAGGGCTGTCTGCGCGCGTGCCGGCTCGCGTCGATGGCATCGACGTGTGGCCCCTGCTGACGGGCACCGGCGACGCGCCGGCGGATCGCATGCTGCTGTACGACAACCAGGGGAAGGCCGAAGCGATTCGCGTCGGGCAGTGGAAGCTGCGCGTGGGCACGACGGGGCAGGGCGCGGAGGCCCGCGAGCAGGTGGAGCTGTTCAATCTGCTCGATGATCCGTCGGAGCGCTACGACCAGTCGGCCGCGCATCCAGATGTCACAGCTCGCTTACGCGAACGGCTCCGTGAGGAGAACGCCAGGTAGTGCGAGTGGCACGAGCATGCCAGGCCTGAGGTCGTGCGTCCTGATCGCCTGCCTGTTGTCGGCAGGCGGATGCTTACGCGACACAGCCGGCGCGGACTCGCGCGGTGTGGCGCCGGCGTGGGTCGAACCGGTGACGGGCATGGCGTTCGTCTACATCCCACCGGGCCGCTTCGTCATGGGGAACGAGCGCGATGAGGCGGGCCGGCAGGGCGATGAAGTGGCGCACGACGTGGAGATC
>CAYRAE010000132.1:0-6800 GCA_964422175.1 uncultured Luteitalea sp.
ACGGCGGCACGCTGCTGTCGATGCAGGGGCGCGAGGTGATGGCCGGCGGTGCGCTCCCGCACCCGCCCGGGACGCGCGTCAGGCTCGAAGTCGTCGAGGGCGGCGCGCAGCCCGTCCTCAGGCTCGTCACGCCAGACGTCGACGCCACGCCAGACGCCGAGACGCATGATGCGGTGTCGCCGGATCGCTATGCCCTCGCCGCGGCAGTGATGGCTGCGCGTGATGCTCCCGACGTAGCGAAGGCGATGGCGGCGGTGGCGGCGCAGATACCGCACCTGGTGGCTCGTCAGGTCCTCAGCGCTGCCGATGCTGACGCGCTGCTCGCCTTGCTGCTGCCAGTGCGCGTCGAGAGTCGCGTGTCGGGTTCACCGGACGCGGCGACAGCCGAGGGGCTTGCGCGTGCGCTTACGGTGCGGCTTGCGCAGGGTGGCGTGATGCTGGAGCGTCACGTGGCGGATCTGCTGCGTCAGGCGACTGACGGGACGGCGATCGCGGCGGATCTGCGGTCAAGGCTTGCGGCCCTCCTGGCGCGTTTGCCAGCCGGTCCTGGTGATGCGAGCGATGCCGTGGCACACCTTCAGGGTGCGCTGCTCGCCGATCAAGCGCGTGCTGCCGCACACCTTGCTCGCGAGGGCATCGTGGATGTGCGGATTCCCATGCAGGTCGACGCGCACGAGACAGATCTGCGTTTGCGTGTGTCGCGCGATCCGGAGCCGGACCCTGACGAAGATGGTTCGACGCCGTGGAGACAGGCGCGCTTCGACATGACGTTTCCGGAGCTCGGACACGTGCAGGTCAGGCTGCGTCTCGGCGCCGACGGGATGCGCACCGAGTTCCTCGTCGAAGAGCCGGCTGCCGCCGACAGGATTGAAGCGCGTCTCGACGACCTGACGATGTCGCTCGAACGAGTCGGTTTCGCGCGTGTGCTCACGCGCGTGGTGGTGGATCCGGTGGCCGTCAGCGCGCCGGAGGAACTGCCGGACGTGCCGCCGGGGACCATTGTGGACGTGCAGGCATGACGGAATCCCCACGTACTCGCCGGCAGGCGGCGGCGCTGCGCTACGTGCCTGGCGAGATGGCCGTGCCCGAGGTCGTGGCGAGTGGGGAAGGGACGCTCGCGGAGCGCATCATCGTCGCGGCGCGCGAACACGGGATCCCGATCCACGAGAACCGTGATCTCGTCGCCCTGCTGGCAAAGCTCCCGCCCGAAACGGCGATTCCCGTCGAGCTCTATCGCGCCGTCGCGGAAGTGATCGCGTTCCTGGTACGGACGTCGCAGGGTGCCGGCGTGCGATAGGGGCGACGCGTGCGTCGCCCCTGCGTCCACTCTGACCTACTTCGCGGCGATGGTGACCGACTGCTTCATCGTGGCCCAGTGCAGTTCGAGGTTCCCACCTGCGATGGCGAGCGTGAGCTGCTCGGAAGGAGCAGCGAGGGTACCGGCCGTCATCGGGACACGGCCGAGATCCTGCGACTCGTCGTACTGCGTGCCCCACTGACCCGTCTGCTTGTTCACGATGAGCTGCCACGTGGCGCCCGGCAGCGTGTACAGGGTGTACGTGCCGGCCGGCACGGCGAGCGTGCCGATCTGCAGGTCCTTGTCGGTCACGAGCGTCGTGGCCGAATCGGCGCCCGTGCGGTAGACCTTACCTGTCGGGGCGAGCGTCTCGAGGCTGCGGCCCTTCAGGAACGGACGGCCATAGATGATCGTCACCTTGGCGCTTCCCACCGTGTACTCGACGGTCTCGTGCGGGCTGCCTCCCTTGCCGACCGTCGACGAGACGACCTTCTGCGCGAACGCGACGCTCGGTACGGCAACAGTGGCGGTGACGACCGCGGCGATGGCGGTCATGGTCAGAAGCACACGACGCATGCTGGTTCCTCCGTATGGCGCCAGGCGGACCCGGCGGTCGAATGTCACACTATAACCTTGACGTCTAACGCTTGACGCTGAGGGACACGCCCTCGCTGCCGGGAGCGACGATGGCCGTGAGGAGGTCGGGGCGCGAGGTGATCGTGTCGAGGAAATCCTGCATGTCGGCGCCCTTGTTGATCACGTTGTGCGCCAGGATGAGCCCGCCGCGCCGCACGCGCGGGAACGTCATCTCGAAATACTTCTGATAGTCGGGTTTCCACGCGTCGATGAAGACGAGGTCGAACGTCCCGGGTTCGGCGGGCACGGCTTTGAAGGCATCGCCAGCGACGACCGTCACCACGTCGTCCAGACCCGCGTTGGTGATGTTGGCCTTCAGTTCCCTCGCGCGCACCGCGTCGTACTCGATCGTCGTCAGGTGCCCGCCGGTTTCGCGAAGACCGAGCCCCAGCCAGATCGCGCTGTAGCCGCTCGCGCCGCCGATCTCGATCGCCTTCTGCGTGCGGTTGAGTACGACCAGCAGGCGCAGGAACCGGCCATCTTCGGGCGAGATCGCGAGCTGCCCCTTGTCGGCCTGGCGGATCGCCTCGAGTACCGCCTCGATCTCCGGTGTCAGGGCCGGAAGCGCGGCGGTCTCCTCGGGTGTACGCAGGGTGGTCGTCGCGTCGGTCTGCGCGGCTGTCGACGCCGCTGCATCGACAGGACCCGCCGGCGAACCGCACCCGATGGTCAGCGTGGCACCGCAGACGAGCACGGCAGGGAACAGGAAGGCGCGCAGATCGAGCATGCGCCGCGCATTGTATCGAATGACGAATGACGAGCGAGCGGGTGCGAACGGGTTTCAACCCGTTCGCTTGCGCCAGCGGTCGAGCAACGTGCGTGTCGCGGCTCGCGCGTCGGAGATGACGTCGGGGATGCCGACGGCGCGGAAGCCGCTGCCGCACACGCCGATGAACGGTTGCGCTGCGAGCGCTGCGTCGATGCGGGCGACGCGCGCGGCATGGCCAACCTCGTGCTGCGGGCTGCAGCGCGTCCATCTGACGACACGCGACAGGACGGGCGCACCCTCGACGCCGAACCGTCGTGCCCAGCTCGCCTCGGCCAGCCTCGTCAATGCCGCGTCGCTCTGTGCAAGCACGTCCTCGTCGAGTGCGCCGCCGAAGAACCCGCGGAGCACCGTGAATCCGTCGGGTGCGCGTCCCTGCCACTTGTGGCTCAACCAGCTCGTCGCCAGGAGCGGCTCACGGCCAGGCTGCGGCGTCGAGACGTAGCCGCTTCCGCGCAACGGACGGGCGACGCGCGTGCTGTCGTAGACGGCGAGCACTCCCGCGCTCGACACGTATCGAATGCCTGCGGCGCACGCTGACGCCGCCTCGTCGACGGACCCGAGCCAGTCGGCCGTCACGAACGCCGGGGCGGCCAGCACGAGCACGTCCGCCGTCTCACGGCTGCCATCGCTGCACGTCACCTGCCACGCATCGTCGTGTCGCGCGATGTGCGTCACCGCGCGGCGAAGGCGGATCGTGTCGGGTGGCAGGGCGGCCGCGAGTGCGTCGACGAGCGTCGTCATGCCGCGCCGAAAGCTGCGAAACGCGCCGCCGTCGACAGTCCGGCGTCCTTGTCGCCGCAAGGCCAGCAGCACGCTGCCGCCCGCTTTCTCGACGGCCACCAGTTGAGGGAGCACGGCGTCGGCCGACAGCGTGTCGAGGTCGCCCGCGTGGATACCGCCCAGCAAGGGTTGCGCGATGCGGGCGGCGGCCTCGCGCCCGAAGCGACGACGAAAGAACGTGCCCGCGCTTTCATCGTCGCCGTTGCGGCGACGCGGAATCAGTGGCTCCAGCGCGATGCGGAGCTTGCCGGCGGGCGACAGCAGGGTCGAGCGAAGGAATGGGCCCGGTCGCGTCGCGATCCCGAACGCGCCGCCCTCCGGCAACGCGTGCAACGCATCGTCTCGCAGCACGTACGCACCGCGCGGTGGACTCATGGGGATCAGCTGATCGTCGATCCCGAGTTCCCGACAGAGACCGATGGCTCCCGGCTTGGTGACCAGGAAGGCGTCTGGACCCGCATCGAGGACGATGTCCCCGGCGACGTCCGTCCTGATCACGCCGCCGGGACGGTCGGTGGCTTCGAGCACCGCGGACGCGATGCCCTGGCGATGACACTCCCACGCCGCCGACAGCCCCGCGATGCCGCCGCCAAGGACGAGCACGCGGGGAGGCCGAGCGGTCATCGCGTCTGCGCGGCGCTCAGGGTATGGACCAGATCGACCACGCGCCGAACGACATCGGGGGAGGTGACGGGGAGCACGCCATGCCCGAGGTTGAAGATGTGGCCCGGCCGGCCGTCGGCCCGCGCCAGGATGTCCTCGACGGCGCGCTGCAGCCGGTCCCATGGGCCGAGGAGCAGCGTCGGGTCGAGATTGCCCTGGATGCCCCGCTCCGGTCCGATGAGCGACCACGCGGTGTCGAGCGGGATCCGCCAATCTGCGCCCATCACCGTACTGCCGGCTGTCGCCATGCTCTCGAGCAGCGTGGCGGTACCGACGCCGAAGTGGATCGAGGGCGTGTCGAGGTCGGCAATGGCGTCGAACACGCGGCGCGTGTGAGGGAGCGCGAATTCACGGTAGTCGTCGGGGCTCAGATGGCCCACCCAGGAATCGAACACCTGGACCGCATCGACGCCGGCCGCGATCTGCGCCCGCAGATACGCGCCAGCCATGTCGGCCAGGCGCGCGCAGAGCGTATGCCACGCCTCGGGTTCGCCGTACATCATGGCCTTGGTGCGCGCGAAGTCCTTCGACGGTCCGCCCTCGATCGCGTACGACGCCAGCGTGAACGGCGCTCCCACGAACCCGATCAGCGGGACGTTCAGCATCGGCTTCAGCTGGCGGATGCTGTCCAGGACGTACCCGAGGCTCTCGACGGGCTCGATCGGCGTGACCCGGCCGATGTCCGCCACCGAGCGGATGGGATTGTCGAAGGCCGGACCCTCGCCCTTCACGAAATCGAAGGTCAACCCCATCGGCTCGAGCGGCAACAGCAGGTCCGAGAAGAGGATGGCGGCGTCCACCTCCATCGCCTGGACGGGCTGGAGCGTCACCGTCACTGCCAGTTCTGGCGTTCGGCACAGATCCAACATGCCGTAGCGCTGGCGAAGGGCCCGGTATTCGGGCATGTAGCGGCCGGCCTGGCGCATGAACCAGACAGGAGTGGTGTCGACGGGTTGTCGACGGCAGGCTCGGAGGAATCGGTCGTTCACGGTCGAGTAGAGTGCGCTAAGTGGCTTGAAAACAGGATGTTAGGAAGTCCGGTCGGCCTGTGGCAGAATAGGGCCCGCCGCGCACGACGCGCTGGCAAGTGGTTACATATCATGCTAGCATTCCGCGTTTGCCGTCGCGTGGCAGGCGCGAGGGCGGGCAGGCGCCCGTCAGGGGCCGCGGAGGCCGTGTGGCGATTCTCATCCGTCCGGTACGCGAACAATTCGAGCACGACCGGGTCATCCGGGCCCTGGAAGTCGCACTTGGCGAGCGTTTCGCCGTCGAAGCGAATGTCGGCGACGAGCGGAAGGTGCCGATCAAGACGGGCACCGGCCAGGCGTACCCGGACCTGATTCTGTCCACCAATGACGCCGCGCGAAAGCCCGTCGCCATCGTCGAAGTCGAGACGGCCGAGTCGGTCAACAACCTCGAGGCGATGTACCAGTGGGTGCTGTTCGCCAAGGCTCGCGCCCTGTTCAAGCTCTACGTCCCTGTCGTCGCCGTAGACGCGGCGCGACGGTTGTGTGCCCAGCACTCGATCGCCCCGGCCGAAATCTGGTCCTACGCATCGCTGAGCGGCGATCAAATCCGGCTGGAGCGCGTCCATGTGGATCCCTCCCAACCCGGCGCGCGTGCGGCGGCCCCCCTGGTCGACATCATTTCCATCAAGACGCGCCGGGCCAGCGACATCGAGGCGGCCGTCGAATCGGCCATCCTGAATCCGCGTCGCGAAGAGATGTCCCCCATGGACAGCCGGCGCGCGATCGCCGAAGCAGCGGCAGCGGCGGCGGCAGAACCGCTCCGTCTGCCCCCACTCAAGACCAAACTCGCGAAACCGAAGGCGTCCAAGGTCAAGGCCGCTGCTGCCTCGAAGCCGGCGGCTGCCGCACCACCTGCGACGACGCCGAATGCCGCCACGAGTGCTGCCGTTGCTGCCGTGAAGGCCGCGGCAGCCAAAGTGGCGGCGGCCAAGGCGGCGGCGCCGGCCACGGCTCCAGCGCCAGCGCCAACACCTGCACCACCGACTGTCGTAGCGCCTGCCAAGACGGCCGTGTCCAGAGCGGGGGCGACGGGCAAGGTCACCGCGCCGAAGACGGCCGCCGCCAAGGTGTCGTCGGCACCAAAGGCCGCTCCACGGCCGACCGACGCGAAGGTGCCCGCGAAGGCTGCCGCAGCAAAGGGCGTGGCGCCGAAGTCGCCCGCGTCGAAGGCGAAGGCGGTCGTCAAGGCCGCCAAACCCGTGACGGCCAAGGCCGCGAAGGCGGCGAGAGTCGTGAAGGCCGCGCCCGCGCGCAGGAAGACCGCGGCGAAGAAGGCGTCTCCGGCGAAGGCGGCCAAGGCGACGGTCGCGCCGGGGAGGTCCAAGTCCGCGCGTCCGTCGGCGAAGAAGCCCGCGGTCAAGGTCGCTGCCGCGCGCAAGCCTGCCCGCCAGGCGAAGGCGCCCGTGCGCGCCGTCAAGGCGCCGGCGCGTGCCGCCGCGTCGCGACCGGCAAAGGCGGCCGGCCGTGCTGCCAGGCCGGCGGCGTCTTCCAAGAAGACTGTGCGGCCGGCAGCACGTCATGCGTCGGGCGGACGGCCGACGGCATCGAGGCCGTCGCGACCCGCGCGCCCGTCGGCCGGCAAGCCGAAACGGAAGTAGGACGCGCCAGTCGTGCCGCTCATTCGACT
>CAYRAE010000132.1:6900-9084 GCA_964422175.1 uncultured Luteitalea sp.
CAGTTCCTCGCCGATCTGAAGAAGGAGGAGTTCCTCGTCCTCGAAGATGACGTGGAGCAGACGGTGGCCTCACTGACGCTGGTGCACGGCGGACGCTACTTCAATCTCGCGGCGCCGCCTCCGGCGCCCGTGGAAGAGGGAATGGTGCTGCCCCCGCCGCGGCCGGTCAACGACGCCGCCGGGCGCATCTTCCTGCTGTTTGTCGACGATCTCCATCTCGATTTCAGGAACACGCCCCGCATCCGCGACCTGTTCAAGAAGATCTCGACGGAGCTGATTCACGACGGCGACATGTTCGGCATCGTGTCGACGGGACCCTCGTCGATCTCGGTGGATCTCACGTATGACCGCAAGCGTCTCGACGAGTCGATCAAGAAGATCAGCGGAAGCGGTCTGAAGCCGAAGGACATCCTCGAACAGCCCGGCGGCGGATCGCAGGGCAACCAGGAACTGCGCTACCGTGCGCACGTGGCCTTCAGCACCGCGTTCGATCTGGTGCGCGATCTCGAGAAAGTCCAGAACCGCCGCAAGGCTCTCATCTTCGTGAGCAACGGCTACGACTTCGATCCGTTTCCGCAGGGACGGCTCCAGCGCGAAGCGATGTACGGGTTCAATCAGACAGGCATGGACCCGCGCGATCCGGCCGCCGTCACCAATCGTCAGGGGCAGCAGTTCGCCGACGCCGATCTCGCGCGTGAGCTTGCGGACCTGACGCGCGCCGCCAACCGCGCGAACACGACGGTCTACACCATCGACCCCCGCGGCCTGGTCGGCGGGCCCGAGATGGACGATGAGGTCGACATGTCGGAGTGGGGCAACCACGTGCGCAAGACGCAGGACAGCCTGCGCGTGCTCGCCGAGGAGACCGGCGGCATGGCCGTGGTCAACCAGAACGACTTCATCAAGTCGCTCAAGCGCATCGACGCCGAGACGAGCGACTACTACGTGCTCGGCTACTACTCGAGCAACCCCGATCCCACGCGCAAGCGCCGGCAGATCGAGGTCAAGGTGAAGCGCCCGAACGTGAGCGTGTGGGCGCGCAAGGGCTACGCCCTCAAGACGCCCGACGAGCGGAAGTAGCCGTCTTCCTCGTCGTCCCGCGCGTGGCCGTCTTGCGCACGGGCGCGGTGGTGGCGCGACGCGCGGGCGTGCGTACGGTACCGAAGAACTCCGCATGCACGGCGCGGACGGCCGGGTCGAGATCGGCACGGCCGATCACGCAGCTCACCTTCATCTCCGACGTGCTGATGCAGTCGATGTTCACGCCCACCTTGGCGAGAGCGGTGAACATCCGCGCCGCCAGTCCGGGCGTCGACGCAATCCGCGAGCCGACGATCGCGATCTTGGCGACCTCGACGTCGATGTCCACTTCACCGACGATCCGGCGTTTGCGCCACGCGCGTTCGAGCTCCTTGACGCGGTCCACCTGGTCGTTGTCGGTGACGAACGTGATGCGATTGCGATCGTGGCTGGCGGCGGCCTGGATGATCAGGCGCACGTTGACGTCCTCGCGCGCGAGGTCGCGGAAGATGGCCGCGGCCAGGCCCGGCTCGTCACGCACGTCCACCAGCGTGACCTTGGCGATCTTCTTGTCCGACGTGATGCCCACCACCGCTGCGTCTTCCATCACTCCTCCGCGAATCCAGGTGCCCTGGCGGCGATGGAACGTCGACCGCACGTGGATGGGCACGTCGTACTGCATGCAGATCTCGGCGGCGCGCGGGTGCAGCACCTTGGCGCCACTCGCGGCGAGCTCGATCGCCGCCTCGTAAGTCATCTCGGGCACCAGCGTCGCCCCTTCGACCACGTTCGGGTCGGCAGTGTACACGCCGTCGACGTCCGTGCAGATCTCGCACACCGGAGCCTGCAGCGCGGCAGCGAGCGCCGCGCCCGTGATGTCGCCGCCGCCGCGTCCGAGCGTCGTGATCTCGTGATCCCGCGTGACGCCCTGGAAGCCCGCGACGATCACCACGCGTCCGCTCTCGAGCTCGTGGACCAGAC
The DNA here is from genome assembly GCA_964422175.1 of uncultured Luteitalea sp. GTDB lineage: Bacteria > Acidobacteriota > Vicinamibacteria > Vicinamibacterales > Vicinamibacteraceae > Luteitalea. The sequence continues at coordinate 8,902 of CAYRAE010000132.1, forward strand.
GCCCGGTCTCCACGCGCGCGATGCGGGCCTTGTTGAACGAACCGTCGGTACGGATGCCACACTGGGCGGCGGTCAATGACACGGCCGGCACGCCACGCGCCTGCAGCGCGAGCCCGAGCAGTGACACCGCGATCGTCTCGCCGCACGCGAGGAGCTGATCCATCTCGCGTCCGCCAGGCTTGT
>CAYRAE010000133.1:0-8990 GCA_964422175.1 uncultured Luteitalea sp.
CACATGTTCTCGACCCGCTACAGCATCGTCATCGCCAATCGCCGCACGGGTGTCGTGCGCCGTCTGACGCTGTCGGTGCGGTCGGTGGCGATCGTCGCGGCGATGGCTGGCGCGATTCCGGCGCTCCTGTCGGTTGGTGCGGCGCGCAAGGCCGTCTGGCAACGCGCGCAGGCGCAAAGCGAAATCGTCGCGCTCCGCATGGAGAACGCGACGGCGCGCGCGGCGGCCGCCGCGCTCACGGCGCAGATCGGATCGCTGCAGTCGGCTGTCGACGGGATCTCGGAACTGACGCCGACCACCACGGAGCGAACCGCCATGTCGCGACTCCCGCGTACCGTGCAGGAGCGTGCCCTCGGCGGCCTGTCACCGGCGACGGCACGGCGTGTCCTGGAGGGCGCGGCAACGGCACCCGACCCCGTGGGCGTCGTGCGCCAGATGCTCGACGCACTCGAAGCGGGTCTCGAATCGGCACGGCCCCGTCTGGAGCGCCAGGCGGAACTGGCGCGCGCCACGCCGGCGATCTGGCCCGCGTTCGGCGCCGTGACATCCGGGTTCGGCGTCAGGCGCGATCCGTTCACGAGCGCCGTCAGCGTGCACTCCGGTCTGGACGTGGACGTCGAGTTCGGCGATCCCGTGCACGTCACGGCGGATGGGGTGGTCACCGAGTCGCGGTACCACGCCGAGTACGGCAACATGGTCGTGGTGTCGCACGGTTTCGGGCTCGAGACGCGGTACGCACACCTGTCGCGCGCGCTCGTCCGCACCGGCGCGTCGGTGACGCGTGGCCAACAGATCGGTCAGGCCGGATCCACGGGCCGCTCGACCGGGACGCACGTGCACTACGAAGTCTGGATTGGCGGGCGTCCCGTCAATCCGCTGCAGTACCTCGTGGCGCGCGAGCCGTAGTGCCGGCGCCAGTGCCGGCCCGCAGGGTTGCCTCACCTCTCCCCCTTCCCTACAATCAAAGGATCGCGGTACCCGCTTCCGGGTCCGCCTTCCGGTAGTCACCTTTGCTCGACACCCTTCTCTCCAAGGTCATCGGCACGCAGAACGAGCGCGAGCTGAAGCGGATTCAGCCGATCGTCGCGTCCATCAACGTCCTCGAGCCGTCCATGCAGGCGTTGAGCGACGCGGAACTGCGCGGCAAGACCGCGGAGTTCCGTGCGCGCGTCGCCAACGGCGAATCGCTGGACGACCTGCTGCCCGAGGCCTTCGCCGTGGTCCGCGAGGCCGGTCGCCGTGTGGTCCAGATGCGGCACTACGACGTGCAGCTCATCGGCGGCATCGTGCTGCATCGCGGGCGCATCGCCGAGATGAAGACCGGCGAGGGCAAGACGCTCGTGGCCACGCTGCCGGCCTACCTCAACGCCCTGGCCGGCAAGGGCGTGCACGTGGTGACGGTCAACGACTACCTCGCACGCCGCGACTCCGAGTGGATGGGCCGCATCTACCGGTTCCTCGACATGTCGGTCGGCGTCATCCAGCACGACCTGCGCGACGAGGAACGGCAGCGCCAGTACGGCGCGGACATCACGTACGGCACCAACAACGAGTTCGGCTTCGACTACCTGCGCGACAACATGAAGTTCGAGCTCGCGCAGATGGTGCAGCGGCGCCACTTCTTCGCGATCGTCGACGAGGTGGACAGCATCCTCATCGACGAGGCACGGACGCCGCTCATCATCTCCGGTCCCGCCGAGGAATCGACGGATCTGTACTACGAAGTCGATCGCATCATCCCGAAACTGAAGCCGGGCGCTGTCGTCCAGGGTCAGATCAAGTCCGAGGAGCGCGAAGCACTCGAAGCGTCTGGCGACTACATCGTCGACGAGAAGCACAGGACGGCCACGCTCACCGAGGGCGGCATGGCGCACGCCGAGCAGCTGCTCGCGCATCGCCTGCTCCCAGGCGGACTGTACGACCCGGCCAACATGCCGCTGCTCCACCACGTGCAGCAGGGACTGCGCGCCCACACCCTGTTCCGCCGCGACATCGAGTACCTGGTGAACGAGGAAGGCCAGGTCGTCATCATCGACGAGCACACCGGCCGCGTGATGCCGGGGCGGCGCTGGAGCGATGGGCTGCACCAGGCGGTGGAGGCCAAGGAAGGCGTGAAGATCGAGCGTGAGAACCAGACGCTCGCGACCATCACCTTCCAGAACTACTTCCGCAAGTACGACAAGCTCTCCGGCATGACCGGCACGGCCGACACCGAGGCCGAGGAGTTCAACAAGATCTACAAGCTCGACGTGATCCAGGTGCCGACCAACAGGCCCCTGATCCGCATCGAAGAGCCCGACACCGTCTTCCGCACGCAGCGCGAGAAGTACGACGCCATCGTCGAGGACATCGCCACGCACCAGGCCGAGGGCCGGCCCGTGCTCGTGGGGACCGTGTCTGTCGAGAAGTCCGAGCTGCTCTCGACGATGCTCAAGCGCAAGGGCATCAAGCACGTCGTGCTCAACGCGAAGTACCACGCGCAGGAAGCCGAAATCGTCGCGCAGGCGGGGCGTCTCGGCAAGATCACCGTGGCCACCAACATGGCCGGCCGCGGCACCGACATCCTGCTCGGCGGCAACGCCGAGTACATGGCGCGTCAGCAGTGTCTCGCCGAAGAAGTCGCCGAGAAGGTCCCGCGCGGCGAGGAGAAGTACGTCGACGATGAGGAGTTCGTCCACTTCCGTCACCTCGACACGTTCTATCGCGTGCCGACGGCGACATGGCGCCACGTGTTCGAGAGCTTCGACGCCGAGTGTCGCGCGGAACACGAGACGGTGGTCGGCCTCGGCGGCCTGCACATCCTCGGGACCGAGCGTCACGAGTCGCGGCGCATCGACAACCAGCTGCGTGGCCGCGCCGGACGTCAGGGCGATCCGGGTTCGTCGCGCTTCTATCTCTCGCTCGAAGACGATCTGATGCGCATCTTCGGGTCGGCCAACATCTCGGGACTGATGCAGCGTCTCGGGATGGAAGAAGGCGTGCCGATCGAGAGCCGGATGGTCACCAAGGCCATCCAGCGCGCGCAGAAACAGGTGGAGGCCCAGAACTTCGGCATCCGCAAGCACCTGCTCGAATACGACGACGTGATGAACAAGCAGCGCGAGAGCATCTACGCGCTCCGCCTGCAGCTGCTCGAAGGGCGCGTCCTCATCGATGACGAGGCCGTCGATCCGCGCGAGTACCTGCTCGTGCTCGCCGAGGACGTCCTCGGTGGACTCGTCGACGAATACGCCGGCGAGAAGGACGATCCCGAGCAGTGGGACCTCGAGCAGCTCCGTGAAGAAGTGATTCGCGTGTTCGATCTCGACGAGACGATCGTGCGCGAGCTCCCGCTCGAAGGGATGACCAGCGACCAGGTGCGCACCGAGATCTGGGCCGAGATCGAGGAGCAGTTCGCCACCAAGGAACGCGGCGTCGGGCGAGAGTTGCTGCAGCTGCCCGAGGACGTGATCCCGCAGATCGCCGGCCCCGACTTCTTCGAGCGCATCAAGGCGGCCGAGGGCGACGACAAGCTCGCGGTCGCCGGCCGCAGCGTGCTCGCGCCCATCGAGCGCAACGTGATGCTGCAGGTCGTGGACGGCCAGTGGAAGGATCACCTCTACAGCCTCGACCACCTCAAGGAAGGCATCGGCCTGCGCGGCTACGGACAGCGCGATCCGCTGGTGGAGTACAAGAAGGAGAGCTACGCGCTCTTCGCGGCGATGAAACAGCGCGTGGACGAGGAGACCGTCCGCTACCTGTGGCGCCTGCGTCCGATGTTCGGCCGCGCCGAGGCCCCACCGGCCACCGCGCCGCAGCACGCCGAGGCGGCGGGCGACGCCAGCGGTGCGACGCGCCCTGCCGTGCCGGCCGCGCCACCCGCCGTGCCCGACATCTTCTCGAGACCGAAGCGGCTGCAGGAGAATCGCCCGTCGACGCCGGCAGGAGGCGCGCTCTTCGGTGCCCCCGCCGCGACGGCGACGGCTCCGAAGCCGGCCCGCGTCGGCGGAGACGACGTACAGCGCACCGTGCGTCGCGACGTGCCCAAGGTGGGCCGCAACGACGACTGCCCGTGCGGCAGCGGCAAGAAGTACAAGAAGTGCCACGGAGCGGGACTCTGATCACCCATGACCACAGACACCTCCACCGCCCTCTCGCCCGCTGAACAAGTGGAGCGTGGCCTGCAGACCGCGCTCACCTTCGACGACATCCTGCTCGTGCCCCGTCGTTCGGAGATCCTGCCGAGCCAGGTGGACATCTCTTCCCGCTTCACGCGCAACATCCGCCTGAACGTGCCGCTCGCCAGCGCCGCGATGGACACGGTGACCGAGTCCGGACTGGCGATCGCGATGGCGCAGCAGGGCGGCATCGGCATCATCCACAAGAACCTCTCGATCGAGGATCAGGCCAACGAAGTCGACCGGGTGAAGCGCTCCGAGAGCGGCATGATCGTCAACCCGATCACGCTCTCGCCCACGCACTCGATCGCCGAAGCCCACGACTTGATGCGCAAGTACCGCATCTCGGGCGTGCCGATCACCGAGGACGGCAGCAAGGACGGGCGTCTCGTCGGCATCCTCACCAACCGCGACCTCCGCTTCGAGACCCGGCTCGGACGGCCGATCGCCGACATCATGACGCGTGAGAACCTGATTACGGTTCCCGTCGGCACCACGCTCGACCAGGCGCAGGACATCCTCCATACGCACAAGGTCGAGAAGCTCCTCGTCGTCGATCACGACTACCGTCTCCGCGGACTCATCACCGTCAAGGACATCCAGAAGGCGATCAAGTACCCGTGGGCGTGCAAGGACGATCTCGGCCGCCTGCGCGTGGGCGCGGCCGTGAGCATCGCGAAGGACACCGTCGAGCGCGCCGAGGCCCTCGTCGCCGCGCACGTGGACGTCCTCGTGATCGACACCGCGCACGGACACTCGATGGGCGTCATGGAGATGGTGCGCCGGCTGCGCCAGCAGTTCCCCGACGTGGATCTGGTGGCGGGCAACGTGGCGACGGGCGCCGCGACCGAGGACCTGATCCGCATCGGCGTGGACGCGGTGAAGGTCGGCATCGGTGCCGGCTCGATCTGCACGACGCGCGTGATCGCGGGCATCGGCGTGCCGATGGTGTCGGCCATCGCCGAGTGCGCGCGCGCCGCGAAGCCGCACGACGTGCCGGTGATCGCCGATGGCGGCATCCGCTATTCGGGCGACATCACCAAAGCCATCGCCGTCGGCGGCAGCACCGTGATGATCGGCAGCCTGTTTGCGGGCACCGACGAGAGTCCGGGCGAGGTCATCCTCTACCAGGGGCGCTCGTTCAAGGAGTACCGCGGCATGGGCTCGATCGGCGCGATGCGCAAGGGATCGCGCGACCGCTACTTCCAGGACGACTTCGAACTGAACGTGGTCACGGGCGAAGGCACCGACAAGCTCGTGCCCGAAGGCATCGAGGGCCGCGTGGCGCACAAGGGATCCGTGGCCGCGATGGTGCACCAGTTGGTGGGTGGCCTGCGTGCGGGCATGGGGTACTGCGGCTGCCCGACCATCACGGCGCTGCAGACGGACGCACAGCTGATTCGCATCACTCCCGCCGGCCAGCGCGAGAGCCACGTGCACGACGTGATCATCACGAAAGAGAGTCCGAACTACAGAGTCGAATAGAATGCGCGTCATGTCTCGACGCATCATTCCCTCCCTCTCGCTCTGCCTCCTGGCGCTCGGCGTGGCGGTCTCCGCGACGCAGCCGTCAGCACCGCGCCAACTCCGCATCATCGCCTTCGGCGCGCATCCCGATGACGCCGAACTCAAGGCGGCCGGCGTGGCCGCGCTGTGGGCCGCTGCCGGTCACAAGGTGAAGTTCGTCGCGGCCACCAACGGCGACATCGGCCACTTCAGTGAAGCTGGCGGCCCGCTCGCGATCCGCCGCACCAGGGAAGTCCAGGAGTGCGCGCGCATCCTCGGCATCACGACCGACGTGCTCGACATCCACGACGGCGAACTCGAGCCCACGCTGGAGTATCGGCGTACGTTCGCGCGCAAGATCCGCGACTGGCAGGCCGATGTCGTGATGGGCCATCGCCCGTACGACTACCACCCCGATCACCGCTACGTCGGCGTGCTGTTGAACGACACGGCGGTCGTCGTCGGTGCGCCGTTCTTCGTCCCGGACACGCCACCGACGAAGGGCAATCCGATCTACATCAACTACTCGGACGGCTTCGTCGATCCCAAGCCGTTCGAGCCGTCGGTGGTGGTCGACATCGACGCGGCGGCCGAGAAGAAGTGGCAGTGCGTGAGCGCGATGCCATCGCAGTTCGGCGACGCCGATTCATGGCAGGGTCGCACGCGTCCCGACGTGCCGAAGGACGCGGCGCAGCGGCCGGCGTATCTGCTGAACCTCGCCAAACAGCGGACGGCAGCCGTGGCCGACCAGTACCGGGCGCAGCTCATCGCCCGCTACGGACAGGAGCGCGGGAGCAAGGTGAAGTACGCCGAAGCGTTCCAGTTGAACCAGTACGGCCGTCAGGCCCGCCCGGCCGAACTCAACGACATCTTCCCGAAGTAAGGGCCACCTGCGCCCTGGGGGCCGGCCTTGGGTCGGCCCCTCTCCTCACTGTTCGACCGATCGCGACCCGCACGACGCGCGCGTGACGAGCGTGCACTGCACGAAGATGTCGCGGGTGGGTCGATCGGGATGCGCCCGCCGCTCCAGCATCGCCGCCACGGCGGCCTCCCCTATCTGTCGCACAGGCTGCCGCATCGTCGTGAGCGGCACCGGCAGCCACGCCGCGTAGTCCACGTCGTCGATACCCGCCAGCCGGACGTCGTCCGGGATCCGCCGGCCGAGGCCGAGCAGCGCGTGCATCAGTTGTGCAGCCACGCGGTCCGTGGCGCACACGATCGTGTCGGGTGCGTGGGTGTCGAGGTACGCCGCGAGCGCCCCGCGATCCGAGGGCGATGGCACCGGCATGTGAACGAGCGCGGGATCGGCGCCGTGCGCGTCGATCGCCTCACGATATCCTGCGCGTCTGGCGGCGATCGTCGACGCGCCGCTCTCCGTCCCGAGGAACGCCACGCGTTGACCACCGGCACGCAGCAGATGCTCCGTGATGGCGAACCCGACGCGCCTGTTGTCGATGCCGACGAGGTCATACGGTCCTCGCCACGGATAGGGATAGACGGATCGATCCAGCAGGACCACGGGAATGCCTGCCCTGTCGAGCGCGGCGACGATGCGCAGGTTCGTGTCGTCGCGTCCGGACAGACCTTCGAGCGGTGCGAAGAAGACGCCATCCACCCGACGCGCGATGTACTGCTGCACGCGCTCCCACGCGACAGTCGCCCGCTCCAGGCCTGGCGCGTCGCCTCCCCCCCACAGGAACGCGTGGGGTCTCGCCTCCGCCGCGCCCAGCAACCCCTGCACGAGCGGTTCGAAGATCTCGATGTCCGGCAGGTCGGGCATCACCACGGCGAACGTACACGCGGGCGACCCGGACGATTGCGTTGGCGGCTGCGTGACGTACGTCCCGGATCCTACACGGCGCTCGACGAGTCCCTGCTGCTGCAGGTCGCGAACGGCCCTGCCAACCGTGATGCGCGACGTTCCGAATCGGGTCACGAGCGCCGCTTCACTCGGTACGCGATCCCCGGCACTCAAACGCCCGGACCGGATGTCCTCACGGAGTGCGTCGAAGACGATCTGGTACTTCGGGACCGCGACCCCGCTGCGCTGCATGCGCGAATGATATGACAATTATGTGACAAACAGCAAGCCAGCCTGTCGAACGGACTGAAACCCGCTCGCTCATCATCCAGGACGGAATTGGTGAAATTCCAGCCCATTCAGCGCTTCCCGTTGCCGGTTGTCGGTTGCGAGCTTCCGACAAATTGATATACTCATTTCTGCGACTCGCTATTCGGAGTCAAGGAGCCTCATGTCTTTCACCATTCCGCCTCCCGCAGGCGCAGAGCCTGGTCCGGCGGTCACGACCGAGCCCGTGCATTTCCTGGTGGCCAGCGATTTCGACCAGACCCTGTCGTTCAACGATTCGGGTGTCGTGCTGAGCGAGCTCATCGGGGCATCGGGCTTCGAGGACAAGGTCGCCGGGCTGGCCACGAGCAACCTCGTCCATCAGGGCGGCGAGCTCGCCTACCTGCTCCGCCACGACCCGGAGTTCCGCGCGGTCCGTCGCGAGCACCTCGTCGAAGCGGGTCGCCGCGTGCGGCTCAAGCTGGACATCCCGCAACTGCTCGACGTGCTGAGCAAGGGCGTCTCGGGCTGCCGCTTCTCGTTCTACGTGATTTCCGCCGCACCTCGTGAGGTCATCTGCGCGGCGCTGGAGGGCGTGGTCCCCGAAGACCACATCTTCGGCACCGAGCTCGAGTTCGACGAGGACAGCGGCGAGGTCAAATCCGTGAAGCACGTCCCCGCGGGCTACGGCAAGGTCGCCGTGCTGGAACAGCTCGAGGCGCGCGAGGGCACACTGCCCGTCCACACGATCTACGTGGGCGACGGCAGCTCCGATGTCCACGTGATGCTGCACGTGAACAACCGTGACGGCTTCACCATCGCCGTCTCGGAGAACAGGCACCTGGCGCGTATCGCGCGCCGCACGCTCCTCAGCGACAGCGCGTTGAGCGTGATGGTGCCCATCCTGGGCCACGCAGCCGGCTGGGGCTCCACGCGCATCCGCGAGCTCTTCGCCAGCTACGGCCTGACGATGCAGGACTGGGAGCGCGCACGGACCGACAAGGTCACGCTGCGCGAGATGCCGGCGCTGCTGCGTGCGGAGTCGGCATGACACTCGCGGATTCCATCGGCTGGACGGCCACGGCCGTCTTCACGACTTCGTACCTGATGACGGGCCAGGCCCGGCTTCGCCGCCTGCAGATGGCCGGCGCGTCGCTGTGGCTCACCTACGGCCTGGTCACGCAGGCGCCACCCGTCATCGGCTCGAACATCCTGGTGCTCAGCGCCGCGTGTTGGGCCGAGTACCGGCAACGCACGGC
>CAYRAE010000134.1:0-8983 GCA_964422175.1 uncultured Luteitalea sp.
CGGCCGGCGCGATGACGGGATTCGCGTTCCCCGAGATCCTCGTCGGCATCGTCAGCCGCTGGCATGCCGGCGATCGTCAGGGTGCCGCGGATCTCTTCTACAAGACCGTCCCCCTGATGCGGCTCGAGTTCCAGGAAGGGATCGGCATGGCCGTACGCAAGGAAGTGCTCAGGCGACGGGGGCTCATCGCCGATGCGTCGACGCGTGCGCCCGGTGCCACGCTCGACGAAGGCACGAAGCTCGCCCTCGACAGCCTCATCGCGTGGACGACGGCACAGGAAGGACTCGCATGGATCTCGGACTGACCGGCAAGGTAGCGATGGTGGGCGGCGCGAGCCGCGGGCTCGGGCTCGCGGTCGCGCGCGCACTCGTCGCCGAGGGGGCGCAGGTGTCGATGGCCTCGCGCGACGCCGTACGCATCGACGCGGCGGCGAGAGCCCTGCGCGAGGCAACGCCCGGCGCGCAGATTCTCGCGGTGCCCGCCGACCTCCGTACCGCCGACGACATCGCGACGTGGCACGACGCGACGATGGAGCGGTTCGGCGGCGTGGATCTGCTGTTTGCCAACACGGGCGGTCCGCCGCCGGGGCCCGCGCTCGCCTTCGACGATCAGGCCTGGCAGCAGGCAGTGGACCTGCTCCTGCTCAGCACGATCCGCATGGTGCGGCTGGCCGCCCCCGTGATGGCCGCACGCGGCGGCGGCAGCATCCTGATGACCACATCGTCGGCGGTGCTGGAGCCGATCCCGAACCTCGCGCTCTCGAACGTCGTGCGCGCGAGCGTGGCGGCACTGGTCAAGACGCTGTCGAACGAACTGGCCGGCCAGAAGATCAGGGTCAACAACCTGGTGCCTGGCCGGATCGACACCGATCGCGTGCGCGAACTGGACGAGGGCCGCGCAAAGGCCACGAACGTGACACTCGACGAACAGCGTCGCCGCATGGAGGCCGCCATTCCGCTCGGCCGCTACGGCGCACCCGACGAGTTCGGCAGGGCCGCGGCGTTTTTGCTCTCGGACGCCTCGGCGTACACGACCGGCGCATTCCTCCAGATCGACGGCGGGATGCTGAAGGGCGTCTGGTAAACGGAGACTCACGCATGAATCCCGTCCGCAGCCTGCTGCTCGCCGCATCGGAGAACCGCTGGATGCGGGCGAACGCCACGAGCCTGCCCGTCTTCCGGCGGGCGGTGAAGCGCTTCATGCCCGGCGAGCGCCTGGACGATGCGCTCGAAGCCGCCCAGGCGCTGCGCGCGGAGGACGGGACGCCAACGCTCCTCACGCGGCTCGGCGAGAACGTGACGGACATGTCCGAGGCCGACGCCGTGGCCGCGCACTACCTCGACGCGTGCGATCGGATCGAGCGCAGCGGCCTCGACGCGCAGGTGTCGGTCAAGCTCACGCAGCTCGGCCTCGACATCGACCCCGCACGCTGTCGCGAACACGTCAGGCAACTGGCGGCGCGCGCCGCGCGGCAGGGCACGCTGCTCTGGATCGACATGGAGCAGCACACGTACGTCGACGCCACGCTCGCGATGTACCACGAGGTGCTCGCGGAGTACCGCAACGTCGGCGTGGCGCTGCAGTCGTACCTGTTCCGCACGCCGAAAGATCTCGACGCGATCATCGCGGCTGGCGGCGCCGTGCGACTCGTGAAGGGCGCGTACAAGGAACCGGAGTCGGTGGCGTACCCGAAGAAGGCCGACGTCGACGCGGCCTATCTGACGCTTGCGCGCACGATGATCGGCGAGGAGACGCGCGGGCGTGGTTTCCGCGCGATCTTCGGCACGCACGACGTCACGATCATCGACGCGATTCAGCAGCACGCGAAGGCCGCGGGCGTGGCGTCGGCCGACTACGAATTCGCACTGCTCTACGGCATCCAGCGTGGCGTGCAGCGGCAGCTCGCACGCGATGGATACGTCCTGCGCGTCCTCATCAGCTACGGTGAGTACTGGTTCCCGTGGTACATGCGCCGCCTCGCCGAGCGCCCCGCGAACGTCTGGTTCGTGGCGCGAAGCCTGTTCGCTCGATGACAGGATCCGGCAACGGGCAACCGGCAACCGGCAACCGGAACGCAGAGGTCATCGACGCGCATTGTCATCTGTGGCGCTTCGACGCCGGTGAGTACGACTGGATCCCCGAGGACCCTGCCGTGCTGCGGCAGGACCATCTCGCGGCGGATCTCGTCTGCGAGCTCGATGCGGCGGGCATCGATGGAGCGATCGCCGTACAGGCGCGTCAGTCGCTCGCGGAGAACGAGTTCCTGCTGGAGCAGGCCGACGCCTCTGGCGGACGGATCCGTGGAGTTGTCGGCTGGGTCGACCTGGCCGCAGACGATGCAGGCGACGTGCTCGCGACGTACGCGTCGCGGCCGCTGTTCGTCGGCGTGCGACATATCGTGCAGGCGGAATCCGACCCCGAGTTTCTCGCGCGGCCCGCGTTCAATCGCGGCATCGCGCTGCTGCGCGAGAGCGGACTCGTGTATGACGTGCTCGTGTACGCGCCGCAGCTGCCTGCCGCGATCGCGTTCGTCGACAGGCATCCCGAGCAGCCGTTCGTGCTCGATCACATCGCCAAACCCGCGATCGCCGCCGGCAGGTTCGACCAGGCGTGGCTGCGCGACTTCCGCGAGATCGCACGCCGCCCGCACGTCGCGTGCAAGCTCTCGGGCCTCGTCACCGAAGTGCGCGACCCGACATGGGACGCGGGCCTGCTCCAGCGCTTTCTGGACGCCGCCCTCGACGCCTTCGGACCGTCGCGCCTCATGTTCGGCAGCGACTGGCCTGTATGCCGCCTGCGCGCCGAGTACGGCGAGTGGGTGTCCGTGATGCGCACGTACACGAACGCCCTGAGCCCCGACGAACGCGACGCCATCTGGAGCACGACAGCCCAACGCGTGTATAAGTCCCTATGCCTTCGCTGACCCTGCCCCATGCCACCCGTCGCCAGTTCCTTGTCGCCGCAGGTGCCACAGCGGCGAGCCTCACGTTCACGCGCGGGGTGACGGCCTCCGCGCAGGTCGATGCCGGGCCGCTCCGCGTGGCGCTGCTGTCTGACACGCACGTGCCTGCCGATGCGTCGGAACGCTACCGCGGCTTCTCGCCCGTCGAGAACCTTTCGACGGTGATACCTGCCGTCGTGGCTGCCCCCGTCGAGGGGACACTGATCTGCGGCGACATCGCCCGCCTCCAGGGCACACCCGAGGACTATGCGCGGGTCGTCGGCCTGTTGGCGCCGATCGCCGCGAAGATGCCACTCGCGATGGTGCTCGGCAATCACGACCATCGCGCGAACTTCTTCGAGGCATTCCCGCAGCAGCGGGCGGCGTCGGCCGGCGTGACCAACAGGCACACCATCTCGCGTGAGGCGCGCGGCCTGCGTTTCATCCTGCTCGACTCGCTGCTCGCGCCCAACGTCACGCCAGGACAGCTCGGCAACGCGCAGCGTACGTGGCTGTCGACAGAACTTGCCGCGTCATCCACGCCAACGGTGATCGTGCTCCACCACTCGCTCGGCACCAACGACGGCGACCTCGTCGACGTGGATCGCCTGTTCGACGCGCTCCGTCCTCATCGTCATGTGAAAGCGATCATTTACGGACACTCGCACCAGTACAAGGTGACCGAGCGCGACGGCATCCAGCTGATCAACCTGCCAGCCGTCGGCTACAACTTCTCCGACACGGAGCCCGTCGGATGGGTGGAGTCGGCCTGGACCACCGAGGGCGTCGACCTCACCCTCCGCAGCATCGGCGGCAACCAGTCAGCGAACGGTCAGACGACACAGGTGCGCTGGACGAGGTGAGCGGGCCGTGGCTCGGAGAGCCCGGCCTCACTGTTCCGCGCGCGCGAACCTGACGTGGCCTTGCTGGCCGACGAGGCCCATCACGACGAACGGGCGGCGCTCGACGACGACGGGTGATGGCGATGTGCCGGGCGCGACGCGCCAATGCACGACGACGCCACCCGGTTCGGTTTCGACGCGCGTGATCTCCGGGGCGCCGTGGCGATCAGGCGACTCGTCGAGCACGATCGCCAGCAGCGTCACGCGCGAGAAGTCGATATCCGGCGCCGGCTGACGCGTCGGCAGGGTCGACCAGAACGTCGCCCACTCCGACTCGGCACGAATCGCCCGCGGACCTGGTGTCGCATGCCGCGTCACGGGACCGTGCGCCACAGGCATCGGCCTCAGCGTCGTCGGCGCCGCGGGCCTGGCGGGGGCGCTGGCCACCACTGGCGCCTCCAACGTCACGGGAATCGCGTGCGCCAGTGGACGGGCGTTCGCATCCGCTCGCGCCTCGACCACGAGCGTGTATGAACCCGGCGCGACGGCGTCAGTCGTGACGAGGCCCGTGGCGCGCAGGCGCGACGCGCCGCTGCCATCCGCCTCCACGAGCAGCGGCTGCACACGCACCTCTGAGCCACGCGCATCGAGCAGGCGCGCCTGTACCACCGCCTTCCCCGCCGCAACGGCCGAACCGCCCACCTCTACCTGGAAGGCCAGTGGATGTCCCGACGGGAACGTGCGCGCCAGCGTCGGGCGCACACCGGTCTCGTCTTCGCTCAGCATCGTCGGCACGCCGAGCACGAGCGCGCCGGACGGCGGGCGCATGTCGAAGGCGTGCAGCAGCAGGGCCGTCTTCATGCCATCGGGCGTGGCGGCCGCCACGCGCAGTTGATAGGGGCCGCGCGGAAGTTCCAGCGTGACGCTGCCCTCCCACAAGCGCCCGGCGGGCGGACGCGACATCGTCAATCGCTGCACGGCCGCCGTGGCGCCCATGTCGTCTGCTGCGAGGAGAAGCACATCGATGGACGCGGCGTCCGTGGTGTCTTCGTCGACCTGCACCGTGACGAGCGCGCGTGCGGTGGCATCGCCCGTCAGTTGCGGTGCCACGTGCGCGCGCAGGGCCAGCGTGCCCGACGGCACGCCACTCAGAATCACGTCACGTAAGCGCGCAGTGACATCATCTTCCGAACGCGCGACCTCCGTCGACGACGAGGATGGCGTCACGTGGAATGCGCGCCGAGACGACACGCGCGCGCCGCGCCGACGGACCTTCACCTCGATGGTGTGCCGCCCCGCGGTCTCCGACGCGGCCGACTCGTAGGCAAGGACGTACGACGACAGGTTCTGCGTGACGATCTCCGCCGCAACCTTGTCGACGTTGTCGGCACTCTGGATCCAGCGCCCTCCCGTCTCGCGTGCCATCTGCGTGAGCGGCACGCGGACCATGTCGTCGGTGTTGAGCTCCAGCGTCGAGCCGCCGGATCCCATCCAGTTCGAGCTGGCCGGTCCGACGCGTACCCGTCCGCCTGTCCGGCGATCGCCCGCCCCGAGACCACCGCCGCGCGCCACGAACGAGCCCGTGTTGCCGCTCGGATCGATGGCGTACACCGTCACATCACCCCCGAGAAGACGCTGCAACCCCGCGAACTGCGCCTCGCGATTCTGCTCCGGGGCGAGCGGAGAGACCCCCATGTCGGTGGTCAGCCAGATGAGCACCTTGCGCCGCGATCCTGTCTTCGCAAACAGCGACCCCACGGCCGCCAGCGCGTTCGCGCGACGACCGGCGCGCGTGGGATCGGCGCAATCGGGAGAGTTGAGGACATCCGATCCCACGCCGCACGGCGCGTCGACGGAACTCGGCGTCGTGCTGATGCCGAGCGGGTTCTTCATTTCCGGCCCAGACAGAACAAGCCGCCCACTGAACGCCCGAACCTTGTCCAGGTGATCCTGATTCGGCCGCGCGAGAGTCACCAGGCCTCCACCGGCTCCGCTGGTGTTCACCACGCTCACGAGTGCATCGGCCGGCATCGTCTCCAGCACGCCGAGGCCGGCGCGGATCGCACGCTGCGAGTCGTACGGACTGACGTTGAGATCGTCGAGCAACAGTACGAACGCCGGCGCGTCGGCAAGGTCGCGGTTCGTGGACACCACGTCCAGCCGAGCGTCGCCGAGGAACGCGGGCGGCGCGGGACGTGGCACAGACGCGGGTGGGGCAAGGAAGCGTGCCGACACCACGGGCCGACGCTGTCCGTCCTCGAACACCTCGAAGTCGGCCGCCGTGAGATCGGCGATCGGCGCGTCGCCATCGCCGGTGACCACAGCCGACACCTCGACGATGGAGATCCCGGCGCGGAACATGGGGACATCTGTGCGCGGTTGTGCGTCTGGCGAGGACGGCACCTGCGCGTGTGCGATAGACGACGCGGCGATGACCACGATCGCCGCAACCAGCCCGGCTCGTGTCACTGCGCGCGGGCTCCCATCAGCGCTTTCACCTGCGGGTCGATGAACGCCGTCGGGCGCGGCGTGGCTGCGAGCGCCCTGAGCGCTTCGGTGGCGAGCGGACGACCCGCTTCGACGGCGACGTCGAGATACATCGAGCCGCCGCGACCCGATTGGCGATGGACGGTCGCGAGACGTACCTGGTGAGAGCCCGGTGCGAGATCGATGGTCCAGATCGAGCGCACGCCGAGCTGTCCGAGCGTGGCCACCTGTGCCGGCCCGATCTTGAGCTCGGCGTTCTTCTGCGTGGCGTTGGCGATCCTGCCCTTCGCATCGACGCTGAGAATCGCCTGCTCGATCCCCACCCTGTCGCCGTCGAGGCCGGCGACGAGCGGTCCGCCCGCCATCTCGCTCACGACGGCGTAGCGCACCTTCCCGCCGTGCTCGTCGATGGGGAACATCTGCACCACCATCGGCAGCGCATCAGCCGGCAGTACGCCGGTGAGGAGCGTGCGCATCTCCGGCGAGAGTCCGGACGGTGCCGGCGTCCGTTCGGGGTCGACGGGCGGCGGCATGTAGCCGCGTCGGGAGTGCACCGTCACGCCGGGCCGAGTGACGCGTACGGTGATGGGGCGAATGCGACCGCCCTTCACTTCCTTGTCCGGCTCGTACGCGAGCACGTAGTAGTCGCTGGCATCGCTCAATACGCGTCCCACGGCCAGCGCGAGGTCGTTGTGATCGATCAACGACACGCCGCCCGTGAGGCTCGCCAGGTCGCGCAGCTGGTTCTTCGACTGCATGTACTGCGTGATCACGCTGCCGAGATCCTCGTAGAGGATGTCGCGCCCGGTCCCGTCGACCTGCCTCGTGAACCCTTCGATGAGGCGATCGGTCGGGAGGTCGAGTCCCACGGGACTCATCGGGTAGACGGCGAGGTCGGCCACCGACGCCGCGGCGAGCGCGTTCACCATCGCGGCCGCGGTGTCGCCGGTCAACGCACCGGCCGCTGCCGTCGACGCGCCGATCGACGATCCTTCCGTCAGGAAAATCAGGGACTTCCGGCGGCCCGTGACGCCGCGCACGGCGTGCGCGATCCTGCCGATGGCGTCGTAGGCGTTCTGGAGCCGCATGCTGCGCTGCTGTTCCGACGCCGCGAGCCCTGGCGTCATGTACGCCTCGAGGGCCGAGTCGTTGAACACCTGCGGCGACTGCCGCATCTCGATCGTCGGATCGGGCAGCCGCAGTCCGCCGAACGACTTCACGATCTCGACGGCACGGCGCCTGTCGCGCACGAAGCCCACCGTCGACACGGCTGGCGTACTCGTGAGGCCGACAAACAGCAGATCCGACGGCGAGAGCCGGGCGATCAGGTGATTGGCGGCCTGGCGTGCGCGCTCGGCGTTGCGCGCGTCGATGTGCAGGTCGTCGATCAGCAGGCCGATCACGCGCGACGAGGAGCTCCACGCGTTGGTGACCAGCGCCGTCGCGGCCTCGGGATCGGTCGAGGAGGCGATCGTGTCGAGAGGAATCGCGCCTCCATGGTAGGTGTACGCGGCGAATGACTGGATCGTCTGCGGCCGCCCATCGTCGAGGATCTCGAAGTCGCCCGCGCCGAGATCGCGCACGGGCCTGCCGTTGGCGTCGACCACGAGCGCGCTGACCTCGACGCGCGTGACCTTCAGGCGGAAGGTCGGGCGCTGCCCGCTCGACACGTTGGTGTCGAGCGGGATCGTCGGGATCTCGCGCGGCGATGGCCTGTTGCGCAACCCGCTCAGGATCTGGGCGGACACGACGTGCGGCACGCACAACAGGGCGCAGATCAGAAGCGGCGCGACGCGAGCAGTCATCGGGTGCGACCTCGGCACAGGTTGATGGCAGGTCGCTCGATTATGCGCCCGAACGCGGAGTGGCGCTACGACTCCTGCGGCGCGTACTCGCGCCTGGGCGGCAGGCGCGTGAGAATCCGCCGCGACGCCGGGTCGTATCCGAGCGCGCGGCCTTCCTTGTAGGACTGCACCCCGAGCTGGATTGCCGCGGTGACCTGGTACCCCTTGCGCACGTCGTAGATCGGCGTCTGGCGCGATCGCATGGCGTTGAGCCAGTTGTCGATGAGGTCCTCGTTCGGCTCGTCGGTGGTGATCTCCACCTCCGTCTTGCCGTCGTTGGCCTCCTTGAACTGCTCCTGGAACGGCCGCTCGGCCCTGATGACGGCCTTCGGGCCCTGACGCGGCGTGTTCGGCACGGGCCTCCCGCCCGGCTGGATTTCGAGCGTGCCCCAGTTGCCATACACGGTGATGGGCGCCGATGAGGCGTTGGCCATCACCGACACGAGATTGAAGCAGTACTCCTTCGGATACTCCACCGTCGTCATGTAGACGTCGGGCACTTCGCGGTTCTTCTGCACGTAGATACCGCCGGCGCTCACCACGCGCGACGGGAAGTCGAAGCCGACGATGGCGCTGAGCGCGCCGAGGCGGTGGAACAGGAGATCCGTGGCGTTACCACCGGAGTAGTCCCAGAACTTGCGCCAGCGGAAGTAGCGCTCCTTGCTGAACGGCCGCTTGGGCGCGTGTCCGAGCCACGCCTTCCAGTCGAGGTTCTCCGCGGTGACCGGTGCATCAGGCCATGGCGTATCGCCGATGCCGGGGATCGGGTAGTCCCACATGCCCGTGGAGGTGTTGCGGTTGTAGCTGATGAGCCCCCACACGACCTTGCCCATCCTGCCCGCCGCCACGTACTCGGCGGCCTTCTGGT
>CAYRAE010000135.1:0-8974 GCA_964422175.1 uncultured Luteitalea sp.
GGTACCTCGACTTCCTGTGCCTCATGGACCAGGCGGCGCTGGTGTTCACCGATTCAGGCGGAATCCAGGAGGAGACCACGGCGCTGGGCGTGCCGTGCCTGACGTTCCGCGACTCGACCGAGCGGCCGATCACCGTGACGGAAGGGACCAACGTCCTGGTGGGGACCGACGCGAAGGCCGTGCCGGCGGCCGTCGACTCTGCGCTGGCTGGACGAACGGGCGCGCGCGTGCCGGAGTATTGGGACGGGCACGCTGCGGAGCGCATCGTCGCGACGCTGGTTGGCTCAGCGTGAGCGACCGCCAGACGACGGGTCGCCCGCGGCGAGCCACGCCTCGAGCGTCGGGTTCGTCGCATCGCGGGTCGAAAGGATCGGTGCGCCGGACACTGGCCACGGGATGGCCAGACGCGGGTCGTCCCATGCGATTCCGCGCTCGTCAGCCGCGTCGTAGAACGTCGTGCACTTGTACTCCACCTGCGCGACGTCGCTCGTCACGCAGAAGCCGTGCGCGAATCCGGGTGGCACGTAGATCTGCCTGAAGTTGCTGTCCGTGAGCTCGACGCCCACGTGCCCGCCGAACGTCGGCGAGTCAGGGCGGATGTCGACGGCGACATCCCAGATCGCGCCCTCGATGACGCGAACGAGCTTGCCCTGCGGGCGCTGCTCCTGGAAGTGCAGCCCGCGCAGCGTCCCCCGTACCGATCGCGAGTGGTTGTCCTGCACGAACGGCGCGTCGAGCCCGGCCTCTGCGTAGCGCCGCGCGTGATAGCTCTCGAGGAAGAAGCCGCGTGAGTCCTCGAACACACGGGGCTCGATGATGAGCACGCCGGACAATGTCGTGGCGTGGACGATCACTGCGCGTCCTCCTGAGACAGCAGCCGAAGGAGGTACTGACCGTACGAGTTCTTGCGCATCGGCTGTGCGATCCGATCGAGCTGGGTCGCGTCGATGTAGCCCATGCGCCAGGCGATCTCCTCCACACACGCGAGCATCAGACCCTGCCGGTCCTCGATGGTCTGCACGAACTGCGATGCCTGCAGCAGCGACTCGTGCGTACCCGTGTCGAGCCACGCATAGCCGCGGCCCAGGCGTTCGACGTGCAGGTCGCCGCGTTCAAGGTAGTGACGATTGACGTCGGTGATTTCCAGTTCCCCACGTGGCGACGGGCGGAGTTGCGCCGCCACGTCGAGCACATCGTGGTCGTAGAAGTACAGACCCGTCACCGCCCAGGGCGATCGTGGCGTGGCCGGCTTCTCCTCGAGCGAGATCGCTCGCCCCGCCCCATCGAACTCGACGACGCCGTACCGTTCGGGATCGCGGACCAGATACCCGAACACCGTCGCGCCGGTCGCGCGTGCGGCCGCCGTGGCGAGTACGTCGGGCAGACCATGCCCGTAGAAGATGTTGTCGCCGAGCGCCAGGGCCACGCGGCTGTCGCCGACGAAGGCGCGCCCGATGATGAACGCCTGCGCGAGGCCGTCAGGACTGGGCTGCTGCGCGTACGAGAACGACAGTCCCAGATCCTCGCCCGATCCCAGCAGGCGCTGGAAGGCGGAGGTGTCTTCGGGAGTCGTGATGATCAGGATGTCGCGGATACCCGCCAGCATGAGCGTGGCCAGCGGATAGTAGATCATCGGTTTGTTGTAGACGGGGACGAGCTGCTTGCAGACGCCACGGGTGACCGGATAGAGGCGGGTGCCCGATCCGCCGGCGAGGATGATGCCCTTGAGCGTAGCCATGTTGCGCTGTCATTCTGGGAGCCGCAGACACCCTCGTCAACTCTGGCTGACGATAGGTTGTGGTCGGCGCGACTTTTGGCCTGTAGAGCGCTGACAACGTACACTGACCATTTCCTGAGACATTGTCGCCATCTTCAGGAAAGTCTGGAGTTCGTGACGGATCGGGAGAGGCGAGGTCCGGGACGCATGGTGGGAACAAGGTTTGCTCTACCGTTGGGACAGACCGTCCCCAATGGACATCCGCTTCATCTCATCCCTGAATCCAGACGACGAAGACCGAGTCGCGCAAGTCGTGCTGGCGGCCATACGCCCGATTCTCGAGGCCATGCCCATCGCGTACACCGTTCGGATTCGTACCGCCAGCAACAACGTGTATCAGCACACGAAAGCCCAGATCGCGCTGTCTGTCGACAGTCCGCCGTCGCACATGGCACCAGCCATCCAGGCGCCGAGCGTGCTCGCGGAGTGACGCGACTGGTCGGAGCTCATGCCGCGCGTGCCTGTTGGCACGCCGTTCGGCGTGGCGTCGGTGTGGCAGCGGCCGTTCTCGCCCTGGCCGGCGCTGCCTCGGCCGCCGTCGATGGTCACGCAGTGCTGCTCGTCGTCAATGCTCGTGTCGCCGCCAGCGGTGAGCTTGCCGAGGAGTACCGGCGCCTTCGTGCCGTGCCGGAGGCACAGGTGGTCACCGTCGACGTCGCGGTGGACGCGACGATCGCGAGGGAGGCGTTCGACAGGGACATCGCGGCGCCCATCGCCAGGTGGCTGGCCGACAACGGTGCAACCGATCGCATCACCTTCATCGTCCTGATGCCGGGTCTCCCGCTGCGGGTGGGCGGGACGGTCGGCCGTGATGGCACGTCAGCCAGCGTCGACAGTGAAGTCGCCCTCCTGTACCGCCAGATGACAGGCGCGGTCGTTCCCAGGGCCGGGCGTGTGCCAAATCCGTACTTCACGCCAGACGCGATCGGCGCGACACCGCGTCCATTCGACCGACGCACGTACGACATCTACCTGGTGACGCGCCTGGACGGCAGCACGACGGCCGCGACTCGGGCGCTCCTCGCGCGTGGCCAGCAGCGCGCCTCAGGATGGCAATTCGTGGTTGATGGCCGCGCGGCCGATCGCAGCGGTGCCGAGCGTCGCTGGTTGGCGGACGTACCGAGCCGCCTGGCCGACGTGGCGCCCCTGCGAGCGGGGCTCGCCACGGTGCTCGATGAGACCGCCGCCGTTGCGACGGCCGATCGTGATCTGACGGGATACTACAGCTGGGGCTCCAACGATACGCGGACGCGCACGCCTCCGGTGTCGTTCGGGGCCGCGGCTGTCGCCGCGTCGTTCATGAGCGCTGACGCGCGCACGTTGAAGTCGCCGCCTCCTGATTGGATTCCGGGTCGATGGGATCGGCGCGACTCCTTCCATGCCGGAGGGCCTGAAGCGCTCGCCGTGGATTGGCTCGACGCCGGACTCACGGGACTGGGTGCCATGGTGGGAGAGCCGTATCTCGACGCGGCGTTCCGTCCGGCAACGTTGTTCGAGGCGTGGGCACGGGGCTACACCCTGGCCGAGAGCTTCTACATGGCGATGCCGTTCCTGAGCTGGCAGGCCGTCGTGTTCGGCGACCCGCTCGCCCGCGCCGCGGATGGGACGTGGCCGGCGCCGGAGCCAACAGATATCGACGAAGCCAGCGGCGAGCCTGCCCTCTTCCAGGCCCGACGAGTCACCGCGATGCGCGCGCGCCTGGGCCTGCCTTCGGACGTCGTCACCGCGCGTTGGCTCGCGGCGCTGAAGGCGAACGCCCGGGAGCCGAAGTCGGATGTGGTACGCGATCTTCTGGAGCAGGTGGTTGCCGAGGCCCCGAAGTTCGTGGCTGGCCATGTCCTGCTGGCGGACATCCAGACGGCTCGTGGCGAGCACGAGCTCGCACGTGCCAGCTATCGAGCGGTGCTGGCTCTCGACCCCAACCATGTCGTCGCCCTGAACAACCTGGCGTACAACCTTGCCGTGCAGGCAGGCGACGTGGAGGCGGCCGTCCCGCTGGCTGACAGATTGACGCGACTCGGCCAGACATCGCCTACCGTCCTGGATACGGTTGGCTGGGTCTGGCATCTGGCAGGACGCAGTCGAGAGGCGGCCGAGGTGCTCTCACGAGCGACGAAGGCTGATCCGACCCTCTGCGACGGATTGGACCACTATGCCCAGGTGTTGACGGCTATCGGTCAGTCCGCGGAAGCCGCACGGGTAGGGGCGCAGGCTACAGCCTGTCGCGCGCAGGTCGCGCCGACTCCGCCCAGGTGACGGCCGTCACCTGAACTCCTTGAACGGCAGCTGGCAGTCGTGCTTGCGGAGGAAGTTCAGGAACCGCTTGTAGTCGCCGGTTTCCATGTTGAACAACCGGCAGACGATCTTGTAGTTGCCGCGCGATTCCTCGAGGCCCTTCCGTACGAGATCGCGCATGTTCTGCTTGGTGATCTCGCGCTCCATGTAGAGCGGGTACACGGCAGTCCAGAACGACTCCCGTTGTTCGACCATCCGCTTGTACAGGTCGTCGGCCACCGTGCGCCGGCGCTCGCGGCGCGGACGGACGCCGATGCCGCGCTGCGCCTTGACCTCCGTCGGGAGGTCTTCCACGCGAATGAGCTCGTGCCGTCCCGTCACCACCAACCGCTCGACCACGTTCTCGAGCTCGCGCACGTTGCCCGGCCAGGCGTAGTCCACCATCAGGTGGAACGCTTCGGGCTCGAACCCGCGCACGGCATGGCCGCCCCACGACACGTAGCGGCGCAGGAAGTGCTCGATCATCTGCGGGATGTCTTCCTTCCGTTCCCGCAGCGGCGGGACCTGGAAGTGAATGACGTTGAGACGGTAGTACAGGTCTTCGCGGAACTGCTCGCGCGCGATGAGATCCTGCAGGTTCCTGTTGGTGGCCGCCACCAGCCGCACGTTCACCACGCGCCCGCCGCGGTCGGCGCCCACCTTCTGCAGTTCGCCCGTCTCGAGGAAGCGGAGCAGCAGGCCCTGCATCCGGAGCGTCATCTCGCCGACCTCGTCGAGGAAGATCGTGCCCTCGTGTGCCGACTCGAGCTTGCCCGGTTTGTCACGATACGCGCCGGTGAAGCTGCCCTTGACGTGCCCGAAGAGCTCGGATTCGAGCAGCGTCTCGGGCAGGCCGGCGCAGTTCATGGCGATGAAGGGCTTGTCGGCCCGCTGGCTGTGGGCGTGGATCGCTCGCGCGACGAGTTCCTTGCCGACGCCGCTCTCGCCGGTGATGAGCACCTTCGCGTCAGTGCGCGCGATGCGCTGGATCTCCTCCTTGAGCTCCGTCATCTGGACCGATGTCCCGATGAGCTGGGCCTGTTCAGCGTTCTTCAGCATGGTCATGACATGGCGAGCACGGCTCGTGCTTCACGAATCGGCTCACGACGCCTGATCCTGCAGCACCATCCGCTGACAAAGGCCTCCCCAGGGGACAACGAACGTCGCGCACAAACCGGACGGTGTAGTGAACAAAGGTTCGCAAACGGAAGACTCTCAGGTGCGAGTTGTGACTGTAAACTCTTATTTTACTATACCTTGTAGGAAGTCTTCCTGGTTGGGCCGTAACAGGCCTCGGCAGCCAGCATACTATGGCGCGCGCGCCGGCCTATTCTGAGAGCGATGCTCCACCTGGACGACATCCGGAAGCGGTACCCCGACCAACCGCGCGACGCCGTGGCCGGCGTGTCCTTCACCGTGGCTGCCGGGGACTTCGTGGCGCTCATGGGACCGTCGGGGTGCGGCAAGTCCACGCTGCTGCACATCTGCGGCGCCATGGACCGCCCGACGGCCGGTCGGGTGGTGCTCGCCGGCGACGACCTCACGACCCTGGCCGATGAGGCGCTGACGCTGACGCGCCGGACGCGCATCGGGTTCGTGTTCCAGTTCTTCAACCTGCTGCCCACGCTCACCCTGGCCGAGAACATCGCGCTGCCACTGTTGCTGGCCGGACGCAGACCTGCCGACGCTGCACAAGCGGCACGGGACGCCGGGGCGCGCATGGGGATCGATGCGCGCCTGGGTGCCTACCCCGCACAGGTCTCCGGCGGGGAGCTGCAGCGCGCCGCCATCGCACGGGCGGTGGTCCACGAGCCGCTGCTGCTCATCGCCGACGAACCAACGGGCAATCTCGACTCCGCCAACGGCGGTCTCGTGCTTGAGTTGCTGCACGCACTCAATCGCGATCACGGGCTGACGATCGTCCTTGCGACGCACGACAGCACCATCGCGGCTGGTGCGACACGCATCATCCATCTGCGCGACGGGCGGATCGCGGTGCCCGACAGCGCGGCCTTGGCATGACGCGCCTGTTTCATCAGGTGATCGTGAGGCGCCTCGTCGCCGAGCGGCTGCGCACGGTGCTGACGGTGATCGGCGTGGCCGTCGGCATCGCCGTGGTGCTGGCCATCAGGTTGACGAATGCGAGCGCCCTCCGCGGATTCGACGCCGCGCTCGACATGACGGCCGGCCGCACGGGGCTCGAGATCCTTGGGGTTGGCGGGACACTCGACGAACGACTCATCGTCGAACTCGACTGGCTGCGCGTGTACGGTCACGCGAGTCCCGTCATCGACGCCGACCTCGTGGTGCGAACATCGGCCGTCGCGCAGCGCGCGACAGCCGATGAAGGAGATGACCGGACCGAACTGCTCCGCGTGTATGGCGTCGACGTCCTGCGCGACGCGCCGCTACGCACGTACAGTCAGGCCGGCTCTCCGAGCCCGGCCTTCACGATCGATATCCTCCGTCTGCTCGTCGAGCCCGGCGCCATCGTCATCACGAAGGCGTTCGCCGATCGCCATGGCGTGAACGTGGGCGACTCGCTCGTGGGACTGGTCGACGACAGGCAGGTGACGCTCACCGTGCTCGGCCTGCTCGCGGCCGATGGTCCCGCCGCGCTGCTCGATGGCCACTTCGCGCTCATGGATCTGGCTGCCGCGCAGGAGGTGTTCGCTCGCGCCGGCCGGATCGATCGCATCGACATCAGGCTGCGCGATGGCATCGACGTCGCGGCTGCGGAAACTGCCGTTCGCGCGCGACTGCCCGACGGGGTCGACGTGCAGCGTCCGTCGCGACGAAGCGCGCAGGTCGAGCGCATGCTGGCCGCGTTCCACATGAACCTGACGGCGCTGTCGTCGATCGCGCTGCTCGTCGGCCTCTTCCTCGTCTACAACGCGGTGTCTGTATCGGTGCTGGCGCGCCGCCATGAGATCGGGACGCTGCGCGCGCTCGGCGTCACGACCCGCCAGGTGCAGACGCTGTTCCTCGGCGAGGCGCTCGTGTTCGGCGTGCTGGGCGTGGTCGTGGGGAGCCCGCTGGGACGCGCGCTCGCGAGCGCGATGGGACGCCTGACGTCGTCAACGGTGGCGACGCTGTACGTGCGGTCCGCCAGCGCCACCCCGGAGTTGGGCGGTGGAGACGTGCTGCTCGCGGCCCTCATCGGTCTCCCGCTGTCGCTCGCCGCGGCGTGGCTGCCCGCGCGCGAAGCCGCGGGCGTGCCGCCGATGGCCGTGATGCGCGGCGCCGATCGCGTCACCGCTCGCATACGCAACGTCTGGACGATGCCTGCCGTGGGCGTCGGGCTCATCGTGCTTGCGGCAGGACTTGCGCGCGTGCCAGCCGTCGATGGCCTGCCCCTGACGGGTTACGCGGCGGCTGCTGCGCTCGTGTTCGGCGCGGCGCTGCTGACGCCGCCGGTACTGCGTGTTGCGGCGGGCATCGGGCGTGCGGCGTGGTTCCGGTTGCTGCGCGTGGGCGGGTGGCTGGCGCACGCGAACCTCGGCGGCCACGTGTCGCGCGTCGCCGTGAGCGTGGCGGCCCTCGCGACGAGCCTGGCGATGACCGTCGCCATCACGGTGATGGTCGGGAGCTTCCGTGAGACGGTCATCGAATGGGTGGGGCAGACGTTGCAGGCGGATCTCTACGTCGGGCCAGCGGCGCGCTCCAGTGGCGCGCGTGCCGTCTCCATCTCCCCGGCCGTCGAAGCCCTCGTGCGATCGGATCCAGGCGTCATCGCCGTCGATGCCTTCCGTAATCTATCGGTGACCTATGACGGCACGCCCATCACGCTGGCCGCTGGTGATGTGGACACGTTGCTGTCGCATGGCGGATTGCGGGTCAAGGCGCCGGTTGATGGAGGTTCGGCGCTCCAGGCGCTGGCCGGTCGTGATGTCGTGGCCGTGTCGGAGCCGTTCGCGATGCGTCATGACGTGCGCGTCGGCGATCGCGTGACGCTGCCGACGCCGCACGGGCCGCGCGCGTTCGCCGTCGCGGCGATCTTCTACGACTATTCCAACGACAGGGGCGTCGTGCGGATGGACATCGCGGTGTTCACGCGATATTTCGGCGATCGTCGCCCCGCTGGCCTTGCCGTGTACCTGCGCGAGGGGGCAGACGCCGTGGCGGTACGAGGCGCGTTGATGCGCGACATCGAAGGCACGGCTGGAGTGTTCATCCACTCGAACCGCGCTCTCCGTGAAGAGGTGTTGCGGATCTTCGACAGCACGTTCGCCGTCACCTACGCGTTGCAGGCGGTCGCCGTCCTCGTCGCGCTGCTCGGCATCATCGGGACGCTCATGACGCTGGTGATCGAGCGCCGGCGCGAGATCGCGATCCTGCGCGCGCTCGGCACGTCGCGCGGGCAGCTCACGACGATGATCGTAGGGGAGGCGGCGATGCTCGGCGCGATCGCGCAGGGGATGGGGCTTGGCGTCGGCCTGCTGCTGTCGCTCATCCTCGTCCACACGGTGCTCGTCCAGAGCTTCGGGTGGACCATCCAGTGGCACGTGCCCTGGCGTGCGCTCGCTCAGATGTCCGCGCTCGTCGTCATCGCCACGCTCGTGGCAGGGCTGTACCCGGCGTGGCGAGCCATGCGCGACGTCAGCGTCGTCCCGGAGCGCGACGAATGACGCGGATGGTGAAGGGGCTGGCGATGCTCATCGCGCTTGTCGTGATGGTGGCGATGGCCGTCGTGCATGCGCAGCCGACGGACTGGCGGCGGGCCGATCCAGGGCGCGTGCTGTCTCTGCCCGCCGATCATGTCTCGCATCCCGACTATCGACTCGAATGGTGGTATTACACGGGCAACGTCACGGACGCGGAGGGGCGAGCCTACGGATATCAGGTGACGTTCTTCAGGTACGGCCTCCTGCGCGAGCCTGCGTCGCGCTCGCCGTGGGCCGTGCGCGATCTCTTCATGGCGCA
>CAYRAE010000136.1:0-8941 GCA_964422175.1 uncultured Luteitalea sp.
GCCGCGCTGCTGTGCACGCCGCTCCAGACACGGGCTCAGGCCCAGACCACGACACGTCCGGCTCGTTCCGCTGCCGCACCGGCGGCTGTCGATCCACGGCTCGCGGGACTCAAGACCGCTGTCGTCGCCGACGTGAAGTCGCAGTCCCTGTTCGACCTCGGCCAGCAGATGACCGACATGGTCTTCAGCTTCTCCGAACTCGGGTTCCAGGAATTCGAGACGCAGAAGTATCTGACGGGCATTCTCGAGAAGGAGGGCTTCACCATCGAACGCGGCTACGGCGGCATTCCGACGGCGTGGGTCGCGCGCTGGGGGTCGGGCAAGCCGGTGATCGCGCTCGGTTCCGACGTGGACTGCATCCCGCAGGCCTCGCAGAAGCCGGGTGTGGCCTACCGGGATCCGATCGTCGATGGCGCACCCGGCCATGGCGAGGGCCACAACTCCGGGACGCCGCTCAACATCGTCGCCGCCATCGCCGCCAAGCGGCAGATGGAGAAGGCGAAGCTGCCTGGAACGCTCGTGATCTGGCCGGGCGTCGCCGAGGAAGTCGTCGGCACCAAGGCGTACTACATCCGTTCCGGCCTGTTCAACGACGTCGACGTCGTGCTGTACAACCACGTCGGGAGCGACCTGGTGACGTCGTGGGGTGAAGGCCAGGGCAACGGCCTCGTCTCGGTGGAATACACGTTCCTCGGCGAGTCGGCCCACAGCGCGGGCGCGCCGTGGCGCGGCAGGTCCGCGCTCGACGCCGTGGAACTGATGAACGCGGGCTGGAACGCCAGGCGCGAGCACCTGCGGCTACAGCATCGCTCGCACTACGTCATCACCAACGGCGGCGACCAGCCCAACGTGGTGCCGCGCAATGCCAGCGTCTGGTACTACTTCCGAGACACCAACTACGAGCAGATCAAGCGGCTCTGGGACATCGGCGACAAGATGGCGCAGGGTGCAGCGCTGATGACCGACACGACGTTCACGTCACGGCTGCTCGGTTCGGCGTGGCCGCAGCACTTCAACAAGCCGCTCGCCGAAACGATGTACGAGAACATCAAGACCGTGGGTCTTCCGACGTGGACCGATGCCGACGTGACGCTCGCCAAGGCGACGCAGACGGAACTGGGCGTGCCTGTCATCGGCCTTGCCACGAAGATCGCCGAGTTGAAGGGGCAGCAGGAGATCCCCGACGAGGAAAAGCGTGGCGGCGGGTCGGACGACATCGGCGACATCTCGTGGACGGTGCCGACGGTGACGCTGCGCTTCCCCGCCAACTTCCAGGCCGGTCCGGGCCACAACTGGGCCAACGCGATCCCGATGGCCACGCCCATCGCGCACAAGGGCGTGAACCACGGCGCCCAGGTCATCGCGCTCACGGTACTGGACGTGCTGCTGCGTCCTGACGTCGTGACTGCCGCGCGCGACTACTTCACCAACGTCCAGACGAAGGACCGCACGTACACGCCGCTCATTCGCGAGACCGACACGCCGGCCATCGAACTGAACACCGACATCATGCAGAAGTACAAGCCCGAACTGCAGAAGTTCTACTACGATCCGAGCCGGTACAAGACGTATCTGGAGCAGCTCGGCATCACCTATCCCACGGTGCGCGCACCGAAGTAGGTGCCAGGGGCTGACACCCCTGGCATCCATATGACGGCCGGGCGCGGAGGGCCGGCGCCATCGCCAACCGCAGAGGGTAGGGCCGGCCCTCCGGGCCCGGCCGTTGTTCCGGTTGCCGGCTTGTCCGCCGTAGCGCGCAGCGCGAAGGCGGATTGTCGGTCTCTACGGCTTGTACCCGATGGCGGTGGCGAACAGATCGCCCTCTTCAACGCGGATGTCGACGTAGCCGGCGTGCTCGAGATAGCAGCGCAGTTCCTGCGGCGTCGACGCGCGGCTCACGTTCGGCGGGCGCACGGCGACGTCGAGCTGACTCGTCTCTTCGAAGAATCTCCAGCCTGCCTCACCGAGCAGGCTGTAGTTGTCGAAGAACGCCCTGCCGCCAGGGCGCAGCACACGTAAGGCATCCTTCACATATCTGAAGCGGTCCCATTCGTCGAGATGCATGAAGACGGCCGAGCAGTACACGGCGTCGAGCGAGGCGGACGGGATGCCGTGCAGGTCGTAGCCATTGAGCTGCATCCACTCGACGTTGCCGATGGCGCCAAGGTCCTGGCGCGCGAGGTCGAGCATGTTGCTCGAGACGTCGCTGCCCACCCAGGTCCCGCACAGCGGCGCCATATGCCTGCCGATACGGCCGGTCCCGCAGCCGATCTCCAGCACGCGATCGTCGCGCGTGATCCCGAGCGCACGCGACACGTAGTCCGCCGTGGAGCGGCCCGAACGATCCCACTCGCTCTCGTCCGCATAACCCGCCACGGAGATGCGCGCCTCGGTCACATGCCGGGAGACCGCGTTCCACACCTTTCCATACTCGCTCCGCGCCGCCGCCGACGGGACGCGGCTCACGCGTCGCACCGGAGTAACGGCGATCGTGCTTCGCTGTCCGGTGGGCGACGTCGCGACGAGCCGCAGCAGCCGACCGCGAACACCTTGCAGGCGCGCGGGTTCGACGAAGAACGAGAACCGGCGTGTCGAGCCGATGCCGCCGTGTGACACCCCATCGCCCCGCGTCGATTCGCCGCGAGCGATCTCCGTCGCACCGAGATAGAGCTCCAGAGGGACCGGCTCGTCGGCCGGCGCAAGCAGCCAGCCTGACACCTGCAGGGTGTGCATGAACCGCTGGCCGGGATACGGCACATCGAAGGCACCGTGGAGAGCGACTGCACGGTCACGCCATTGACGCGACAGCACCCGCCACAGATCGCACCAGTAGTTGAAGATGTAGGGACGGGGCACGCGCGATACGGGGCGGCGTCAGCCGATGAAGAGCGCGTCGTCCTCGTCGCGGCCCGACGGGCGGCGACGCGTGGTCCGGCCCTTCCTGATCGATCCGACGGCGGCACGCACGGCCGACGCCAGCGCCATGCCCTCGCGCGCGGGCGCCACGACGGCGTTCTGCACGACGGCCAGCGTCTGGTCCAGGCGCCGCGCCGCCGACGTGACGGCCACGTCGGCCTTCTCGGCCTGCTGGACGGCCAGCGCCGACAGGCGCGTGGCATCGGCACCGATGACCTTCAGCTGCTCGACGAGCGGAAGCACCTGATCGACCAGGGGCTCGACCTTTTCCTGCAAGCGCTTCTCGACGCTCGCCAGCCGCGCCTGCACCCTGCGCGCCGCAATCGCGCCGGCCACGATCGCTCCGACCTGCACGAGCGCCATGACGAGCGTGGACACCGCGATGATGGCAAGCCAGACGTTGGAATCGTTCATCGGTATGTCTCTACAGTAGTTCGGCGTCGGCAACCGGCAATCGGCAAGCCGGCAACCGCACGGCTGCCGCGAGGGTGATGATCGGTTGCCGGTTGCCCATTGCCGGTTGCCGGTGCTGTCAGAAGATACTCACCTTGACGTTGAGATACTTCTTCGGGTCTTTCTTGATCTCCGCGAGGAGGCTGCGCAGTTCCGTCGCGGCGGCGTTCATGTTGTCGTAGAGCTGCTTGTCCTGGAGCAGCCGCCCCGCGGTGCCTTCGCCGCTGTTGAGCGAGGTCATCAGCGTGTCGAGGCGCTGCACGACGGAATCCAGTCGATTATAGAGCGCGTTGTCGGTCAGGAGCTTCCCTGCGGTGCCCTCGCCGTTACGCAGACCGGCGCTGACGGTCCGCAGGTTCTCCGTGGTGCTCGAGAGCGACTTCGCCAGCGTATCGTCTTTCAGCAGCGTGCCCAGCGATCCCTTGCCTGCGGCGATGTCGCCGGTCACCTGGTCGAGGTTGGCGAGCGCACGCTCGAGGTTGCGCGCCGACGCGGCATCGTTCAGCAGCGTTCCCGCGGGCCCCTTCGCCTGGCGAATCGAGACGATGACGTCGTTGGCCGAGCGCACCACGGTGCTCAACTGGTCGTAGAGCTCGTCGCGCGTGAACATCTTCCCGACCGCGCCCTTCCCCGCCCTGACGTCCTCGATGAGCGCGGCCGCCTGGGCGAGTGTCTCGGTGGCGTTCTCCGCCACGTCGGCGATCTGTCCCGGCGTCTTCGACGAGCGGATGTACGCCCAGTCGTCGAGTGGCGTCCCCTGCAGCGACGGCGTGATGTCGACCGCGCCCTCGCCGAGCAGGCTCACCGATCCCACCTGCGCGAGCGAGTACTCGGTGATCTTGTTCTTCACGTCGGGACGAATCCGCAGCACCACCTCGACGACGGCGCCGTCGAGGTAGACCTCGTCGACAGCACCGACGTTGACGCCGGCGAGCCTGACGAGCGACCCCGACTGGAGTCCGGCGGCGTTCGGGAACCGCGTCTTGAGGTGGTACCGGCCGGAGAACAGGCCTGCATCACCGCCGACGGCGAAGATCAGCATCGTCGCGAGCACGAATGCCGCAACGGCGAGGATGCCGATCTTGAGCTGGGACCAGGCGAGAGAGCGTGTACGTGGCATCGGATCAACTCAGGAACAAACGGAGGTACGGGTCGGTCGACGCGCGCAACTCCCGCGCCGTGCCCTCGAAGTGCACCAGCCCATCGCGGAGCATCACGAACTCGGCCTGCTCCAGCTTCTCGGGCGTGGCAGGGACGATGTCGACGCTGCCGTCGTCGCGGCGCACGGCCATCTTCTCGGTCACCCAGAACGCGTCGCGCAACTGGTGCGTCACCATGATCGAGCTCACGCCCTCGATGTCGCGCAGCTTCACGATCTCGTCGTCGATGGTGATCGACGTGATCGGATCGAGGCCGGTGGTCGGCTCGTCGTACAGCAGGATGCGCGGCTGGAACGTCATCGCGCGCGCGATGGCGACGCGCCGCCGCTGGCCGCCCGAGAGCTGCGACGGCATCTTGTCGATGTGCTCCTCGAGCTCCACCCAGCCGAGCACGTCCTCCACGCGCTTGTGGACGTCCTCGAGCGGTGTATCCGTCTCTTCGTACAGCTTGTAACCGACGTTCTCGCGCACCGTCAGCGAGTCGAAGAGCGCGCCTTCCTGGAACACCATTCCCACATCGTCGCGCACCTTCATCATGTCGGTTTCCTTCAGCTCGTCGATGCGCACGCCGTTGACCCAGATTTTGCCGGCCTGGGGTTTCAGAAGCCCGAGGATCAGCTTGAGGATCGTGCTCTTGCCGGCGCCGCTCGCTCCGAGGAACACCTTCGTGTACCCCGCCCGCAGTTCGAAGCTGACGTCCTTGAGGATGACGTTGTCGCCGAACGCGAGGAAGACGTGCTCGAAGACGATGATCGGCTCGCCGGGCGTCTTCACGCGCGACAGCCGCGTCTCGAGTGGCGTGGGCGTCCCCATGGCTCAGTACAGGAGGCTGATCAACAGCTTGGTGATGATGAAGTCGAGGACGAGCACCGCGACCGATCCCGCCACGACGGCCTGCGTCGTGCCGCGACCCACGCCCTGCGTGCCCCCCGTGGTGCGCATGCCCACGAAACAGGCGATGCTCACGAGCGCGAACCCGAGGAACACCGGTTTGATGAGGCCCATCCAGATGTCCTGGATGTAGAGGCCCGTCACCACGGAATTCCAGTAGACGCTCGACGCGACGTGCAGCTGCGTGACGGTGGTCGCCCACGCGCCGACGATCCCGACGAAGTCCGAGATGACGGTCAGGATCGGCACCATGATGACGCCGGCGATCACGCGCGGCAGCGCCAGCTTCCGCAACGGGTCGGTCCCGAGCGCGCGCAGGGCGTTGAGCTGGTCTGTCACCGCCATCGACCCGAGTTCGGCGGCGATGCCGGAACCCACGCGACCGGTGACCATCAGGGCCGTCAGCACCGGACCGAGTTCCTTGATCATCGACGCGCTCACGAGCCGACCGACGACGGATCGCGCACCGAACTGGTCGAGCGTCATCCCGGACTGCAGCGCCAGCACGGCGCCCGTGAAACCGCCCGTCAACAGCACCACCGTCAGGGAACCCACGCCGATGGCGTCGAGCTGCTCGACGATGTCACGGATGTAGATGGGCCGGCTCGTGAGCGCGCGGCCGAGCGCCGCGCACATCTTCACGTACTCCTGCACCTCGAAGAACGCCTTCTTCGCCCCGCCGGTCGTCTTCTCCCAGAATGTCAGGATGATCACGCGCCGGGCGCCTCCACGCCTGCCAGCGCCAGTCCCGGACGACGCAGGGTCCTGATCTGATCGCGCAGCGTCGCCGCCTTCTCGAATTCGAGATTGGCGGCCGCCGCGCGCATCTCGGTTTCGAGACGCGCGATGTGGGCGACCCGTTCGCCTTCGTTGCGGAACGCGAGCGTCCCGCGCTCGACAGGCACCGTCAGGTAGTCCTGCTCCTCCACGGTCCCCATGCCCTCGTCGATCGCGCGACGCACGCTGGTGGGCGTGATGCCGTGCGCCTCGTTGTAGGCGACCTGCACCTCGCGGCGCCTGTTCGTCTCGTCGAGGCAGCGCCGCATCGAGTCAGTGGTCGTATCGGCGTAGAAGATCGCACGCCCGTCCACGTGGCGTGCCGCGCGCCCCACCGTCTGGATCAGCGAGCCCGCCGATCGGAGGAAGCCCTCCTTGTCGGCGTCGAGTACGGCCACGAGCGACACTTCGGGAAGATCGAGCCCTTCGCGCAGCAGGTTGATGCCGACCAGGACGTCGAAGACGCCGCGACGCAGGTCGCGCAGGATCTCGATGCGTTCGAGCGTGTCGATGTCGCTGTGCAGATAGCGGACGCGCACGCCGAGCTCGTGGTAGTACTGCGTGAGGTCCTCGGCCATCCGCTTGGTGAGCGTGGTGACGAGCACGCGCTCGCCACGCTCGACGCGCAGGCGAATCTCGCCGAGCAGGTCGTCCACCTGGCCGCGCACGGGCCGGATGTCGATCGGCGGATCGAGCAGGCCGGTCGGGCGCACGATCTGCTCCACCACCACGCCGGCAGACGACGTCAGTTCGTACGGGCCGGGCGTGGCGCTCACGAAGAGCTGCTGCCCCACGCGCGCCTTCCACTCGTCGAAGTTCAGCGGCCTGTTGTCGAGCGCCGACGGCAGGCGGAACCCGTACTCGACGAGCACGTCCTTGCGTGAGCGGTCTCCGGCGTACATGCCACGCACCTGCGGGATCGTCTGATGGCTCTCGTCGACGATCGTGAGCGCGTCCTCGGGCAGGTAGTCGAGCAGCGTCGGCGGCGGCGCGCCCGGCGCACGGCCCGTGAGGTGCCGTGCGTAGTTCTCGATGCCGTGGCAGTAGCCGATCTCCTGCATCATCGCGAGGTCGAACATGGTGCGCTGGTGCAGGCGCTGCGCTTCGAGCAGACGGCCCTCCTGTTCGAGCTGCGTGCGACGCTCGACCAGTTCCGCCTTGATGGTCTCGATCGCAATCTTGGTGCGATCGCGCGACGTGACGAAGTGGCTCTTCGGGTAGATGGCCACCTTGTCGTGCCGCCTCACGGTACCGCCCGTCAGCGGATCGATCGTCGCGAGCTCGTCGATCTCGTCGCCGAACAGTTCGATGCGGACCGCGTGCTCTTCGTACGACGGGTGGACCTCGATCACGTCGCCGCGCACGCGGAACGTGCCGCGCGCGAAGTCGGTGTCGTTGCGTTCGTACTGGATCTCCACCAGCTTGCGGAGGATCGCGTCGCGGCCGATGGCCTGCCCGCGCTCGAGCGGCAGCATGAGCCCGTAGTACGCCTCCGGCGATCCCAGGCCGTAGATGCACGACACGCTCGACACGATGATGACATCGCGCCGCTCGAAGAGCGATCGCGTGGCCGAGAGGCGCATGCGATCGATCTCGTCGTTGATGATCGCTTCCTTCTCGATGTACGAGTCCGTGGCCGGCATGTAGGCCTCGGGCTGGTAGTAGTCGTAGTAGGACACGAAGTACTCGACGGCGTTGTGCGGGAAGAACCGGCGGAATTCCTGGTAGAGCTGCGCGGCGAGCGTCTTGTTGTGCACCATCACGAGCGCCGGGCGATTCACCCGGGCGATCGTCTGGGCCATCGTGAACGTCTTGCCCGAGCCGGTCACGCCCAGCAGCGTCTGGAACCGATCGCCGCGTTCGAGGCCGCTGACCAGTTCGTCGATCGCCCGCGGCTGGTCGCCTCGGAGTTCGAAGGACGACACCAGCTGGAAGCGATCGTACGTGGATGGCATGAGGGCGAAGGCGTGACGAATCCTGCGGATCGTACCACCCTCCGCACGTCGCGCGACCGCCGAAGACGGCAAGCGCTGCTTACTCGGGACGGGCTACGATCGACTCCTGCCGCAGGAGCGCGAAGTACCCCTTGCGGGTGCGAATCCGGGCCGACTTGAGGTCCGTACGGTTGAGCCGCACTTCGAGCTTGCGCCACCGTCCGTCGTTGGCCTGATTGCTCGACACGTACCCGAGCAGGTACCGGCCGTCCACGTCGGCCTGGATCTGCTGGTAGGCCTGATCGATGTCCTGCCGCGAGGTCGGGAAGAAGGCCAGGCCGCCCGTCGCCTCGGCGAGTTGCGTGAGGCGCATGCGCTGCTCGAGCTTCTCGCGTGAGCTCTGCCGCTCCAGGAATCCCACCACGTACACGGTGACGTCCGACGCCTTGAGCGCGGTCAGCGCATCGGTGAACGACATGACGCTGCGGGTATCGCCCCCGTCGGTGTACGCCACGACCACCTTCTCGCCGGCCTGGAACGCCGTGCCTTCGAGGTACACCCCGAGCGCGTCGTACAGCGCCGTCCAGCCATCGGGTTTGCGCGTGCGCAGGCGCTCCACGAAACGCGGGAAATCGGCCGCACCGAAGCGGGCCACGCGGACCTCCGTGTCGAAGTCCACCAGCGTGATGTCCTCGGCCCGCTGGAGCATGTTGCAGAACTTGACGGCGGCGCTTCGCGCCATCGCGAGATCCGTGGCCATGCTGCCCGAGGTGTCGAACAGGAGGCCGATATGGAGCGGCGGCCGATCGT
>CAYRAE010000137.1:0-8929 GCA_964422175.1 uncultured Luteitalea sp.
GGACGCCGTCTTCCTCCCGAAGGAAGGCGTCGAGGACGACTACGAGGAAGGCTCGCGCGCCGTCGCGCGCCTGAAGCCGCAGAAGCGCGACATCATCATCGGGATTTCCGCGAGCGGCGTGACGCCGTTCGTGCGCGGCGCGCTCACGAGCGCCCGCAAGGCGGGCCTGCGCATCATCTTCGTGACGTGCTGGCCCGGCAGCGAGCTCCAGACCTTCGTCGATCTCATCATCGCGCCGGCCGTCGGCCCCGAGGTGCTCACCGGATCCACGCGCCTCAAGGCGGGGACGGCGACGAAGATGGTGCTCAACATGCTCACCACGATCGCGATGGTGCGCGTGGGCAAGACGTACGGCAACCTGATGGTCGACGTCCTCGCGACGAGCGACAAGCTCAAGGATCGCGCACGCCGGATCATCGCCACGGCCACCGGCGTGGACTACGACACGGCCGGCAAGTTGCTCAAATCGGCCAAGAACGACGTGAAGGCCGCCATCGTGATGCAGCGGACCGGATTGTCGCTGGCCGAAGCCCTCGCCACGCTGCGCAACGCGCACGACTCTGTGCGCGAAGCCGTGGGCGAGGACGCCGAGCCGCGCCTGCGTGCGCTCCTCGGGCTCGACAAGATTCCCGACAAGGTCGAGAAGACCGACAAGCCCGAGAAGTCCGAGAAGAAGTAGCGCCGCTCAGCGAATCGCGCTGCCGGCTTCGCGATCGCAGATCACTTCGACGTCGCCATGCAGTTGCAGGAACGACGCGGGCAGTTGCGTCGTCACGGGGCCGTTGATCGTCGCGGCCAGCGTGTCTGCTTTCTCCGCACCCGTCACCAGAATCAGGATCCGGCGCGACTTCAGGATCGTCCCCATCCCCATCGTCATCGCCTCGACGGGTACCTGCGCGGGATCGCCGCCGAAGAATCCGGCGTTGGCCTTGCGCGACGGCTCCAGCAGGCGCACGCGATGCGTCCGTGCCTGCAGCGTGGCGGCGGGCTCGTTGAAGCCGATGTGACCGTTGGCCCCGAGGCCGAGGATCATCAGGTCGATGCCGCCGGCCGCGGCGATGCGGTCCTCGAAGCGCGCGCACTCCACGTCGGCATCGGGCGCGAGACCGTCGAGGACGTGTCCTTCGCCGTCGGCGATGTTCACGCGATCGAAGAGGTAGCGGCGCATGTACGCGCGGTAGCTGCCCTCGTGCGACTCGCCGATGCCCACGAACTCGTCGAGGTTGAACGTGGTCACCTGCGCGAAGTCGAGCGCGCCTTCGGCGTGCCGCTCCGCGAGGCGGTCGTACATCAGGATCGGCGTGCGGCCGGTGGGCAGGCCCAGCACGGCGCGCGGCGACGCGTGCAGCAAGTCGGCGACGCGTTGCGCCGCGAGATCGGCCACGTCGTGGGAGTCGTCACAAAGCGAGATGATCACGGGTCTTGTATGTGGGAAGGACGGCGCCGCCCTGCGCGTGCGCGAGGGCCAGGCGTACGGCGCCGATCGCCGGGTCGGTGGTGAGCAGGTTCACTTGGCCCGCCGGGACCACATCCGCGAGCCGCTCGCGAAGGCCGTCCTGCAGCCAGGGCACGGCATGGAACGCGCCACCAGCCATCACCACGGGGAAGTCGCCGCGCAGCTCGAGCTGCGCGACGACGGAATGCACCGAGGCTGACAATTCGTCAGCTGCCAGTGACGCGATTTCCATGGCGACGTCGTCGCCGCCCTCGCGTGCGCGGTTCACGAGACCGGCGCAGCGCGCGATGTCGCTCGGCTTCAGGTAGTACCGATACACCTCGCGGACGAGGTGTTCGGCGCGCGCCACGTCGAAGAACTCGAGAACCATCGGCGTGAGCGCGGTCTTCGGCCCACGGCCATCGGCGGCGCGCACGACCGCACGCAGTGCCTGACGGCCGATCCAGTAGCCGCTGCCCTCGTCGGCCAGAATGTATCCCCACCCGCCGGCACGCGCGGCCAGGCCACGGCCGTCACAACCGTACGCGATGGAGCCGGTGCCCGCGATGATCACGACGCCGGCCCCGAGCCCGACGCCTGCCACGAGCGCAATGAGCGCATCGTTGGTGATGAGCACGCTGGCACGCGCACCGATGCGGCGCATGATGCCTTCGACGACCGCCTTGTCTTCGGACCTGTCGACGCCGGCGATGCCGAGACAGATCGCGTCAGGCGCACGACGGTCCGCGCCGAGGACCTCCTCGATCGCGTCGTGCAGCGTCTTCTCGACGGCCAGCTCACCGTGCGCGGCGAGATTCGCCCCGCCGACGCGGGCACGGGCAATCACGGTTCCCTGTCCGTCGGCCAGCACGGCTTCGGTCTTGGTCCCACCGGCGTCGATGCCGATCACGAGCGATGGAGAGGGCGACACCTGCGTCACGCGACCGGAGTATATACTTCTGGGACGCGCGCCTCGTTGCACGCGCGTGCCTGCCCGATGCCCCCTGTCACACGCCGCGATCTGCTGCGGTTCTCCCTCGCATCCGCCCTGTCGCCGCTGGCATCGTCTCGTGCGGCACACGCGCGTCGCCGATCGTCGACCGAACTCCGCGGCGTCTGGGTGACGCGCAGCTGGATGACCACGCCCGCGCACGTGGCGCAGGCGGTGGCCGACGCGCAGCGCCATGGCTTCACGGCGATGTTCGTGCAGGTGCGCGGTCGCGGCGACGCGTTCTATCTCGGTGGGCCGGACCCGCGGTCGACGCTGCTCGCAGGACAACCGGCAGCCTTCGATCCGCTGGGTGACCTGATCGGACGCGCGCGAGCGGCCGGCGTGCAGGTGCACGCGTGGCTGAACATGAACCTCGTGGCGGGCGCCACGGCGCTGCCCACCGACCCGCGGCACATCGCCGTGCAGCACCCCGAGTGGCTGATGCTGCCGCGCGCCCTGGCGCCCACGCTGCTCTCACGCGCGCCTCGCGATCCGGCCTACGTCTCGGCACTCGCGGCGTGGAGTGCCAGCAAGCGCACGACGATCGAAGGGGTGTTCGCGTCGCCGATCCCCGAAGGCGTCCACGACAGGCTCGACGCCACCGTCGCGCACCTGACGTCGCGGTACGCACTCGATGGCCTGCACTTCGACTACATCCGCTTCCCCACCCCGGACTTCGACGTCAGTCGTGCGGCGCTCGACGCGTTCCGTCAGGCATTGCTTCCGGAACTGACGCCAGCCGAACTCGCCGACCTCGACCGGCGCGGACGCGCCAATCCGCTGGTGTTCGTCGACATGTTCCCGGCGCGCTGGGCCGCATACCGCCGTGAGCGGGTGACGCGCCTCGTCGCGCGGCTCGCCGCCACGGCGCGCACCAACAGACCCGCGGTGCGGCTCACGACAGCCGTCTGGCCCGACGCCGCGCACGCCCGTGACTACAAGCTGCAGGACTGGTCACGCTGGCTGCGCGACGGACTCATCGACGCGGCGTGCCCGATGACGTACGTGTCGAGCGCCTCGTCGTTCGAGCGACAGTTGCGGGCACTCACCACCGAACCCGCGGGCAGCGTGTGGCCCGGCATCGGCGCGTTCCAGATCGACGCCGGCGAGGCCGCGCGCCGCGTCGACGTCGCGCGCGCGATGGGCTTCGACGGCGTGATGCTCTACTCCTACGACAGCATGACCGGCGGTCCCGGCAAGCCGTCGACCTACCTCGCCACCGTGCAGCGTCGCGCCTTCCGCGATCCCGTCGGCACGTCCGGTGCGCTCCGCTGAGTCCTCGCCGCTCGCGGCTGCCTGCGACGTGGCGGCACGCGAGCTCCAGGCCTGCGTCGCGAGCGGACTGCTCCCCGCGGCCGTCATCGAAGTCGGTACGCATGCGGACGTCGTCTCACGCGCGCACGCCGGTGACGGCATCGACGACAACGCCATCTTCGACCTGGCGTCGCTCACCAAGGTGCTGGGCACCGGACTCGTCGCCATGTCGCTCGTCGGTCGACGACGTCTGGACCTCGACGCACGCGTGCGCGACACCGTCCCGGCGTGGGACGGCGTCGATCGCGCCGATGTGCGTCTGCGCGATCTGCTCGCGCACGCCAGCGGGCTGCCGGCCCACCTGCCGCTCTACGCCGATCATGCCGGCACCACGGCCCTCGTCACGGCCGCGGCACGCGCCCCCCTCGCCTGTCCACCACGCACGGCCGCCCTCTACAGCGATCTCGGCTTCATCGTCCTCGGTCGGGCCCTCGAGGCCATCGGCGATGCATCGCTCGATCGGCAGGTCCACGCGCTGGTGGCGAGCGTCACCGCCGCACCACTCATGTACGGCCCCATCGAATCCTCGGTGGACGTGCAGCCGACGGGCGTCAGCGCGTGGCGCGGTCACGCGCTTCGCGGCGAGGTGCACGACGACAACGCCGCTGCGATGGGCGGCGTCGCCGGACACGCGGGTCTCTTCGCGACGGCGGGGGCCGTCGGTGACGTCGCGCGCGTGCTCCTGCGCGGACTGCGCGGCGACGACACGGCACTGGCACCGGCCTGGGCGGTCCGCGCGTTCGCACGGAAGTCGCCGGTCGCGGGATCGTCGCGCGCACTCGCATGGGACACTGCCCTGCCGACCTCATCCTCCGGCCGGTACCTCACGCGGCGCGCGATCGGACACACCGGGTTCACGGGAACGTCGCTCTGGATCGATCCCGTCCTCGATCTCTATGTGGTGCTGCTGACGAACAGGGTCGCCGGCCGGGCGAGCGCCGACGACATCGCGACCATTCGCCGTACCGTCCACGACGCCATCGGTAAGGCTGCCCTGACATCACGCCATGCCTGACGTGCGTCCTCGTCCGCTCCTCGCGTTCCTCTCCGTGGCGTTCATCGCGCTGGGCGTGTGCATCGCCGCGATCGGCCCCGCGCTGCCCGAGTTCGCACGCGTGGCCGACGTCGACGTCTCGTCGGTCGGCGTGCTCTACAGCGCGCTCTTCGCCGGATTCCTCGCCTCGCAGATCACGTCGACGCTGCTCCTCGAGCGGATCGGCACGCGCGTGGTGATTCTCTGGGCGCTCGCCGTGCTCGCCGCCGGCACTGCCGGCCTCGCCGCCGCCGCGTCACTCACCGCGATGCTGACCGCCAGCGCGGTCCTCGGCATGGGCTATGGCTTCGGCACGATTGCCATGAACCTCGTCGCCTCGCGCATGCTCACGCACAGGCCTGCGTTCGTCGTGAACGTCGTGAATGCACTCTACGGCGTCGGCACCGTCGTCGGCCCGCTGGTGTCGAGCGCGTTCCTGAAGACGGGCACGCCCGCGCGCTGGGCGCCAGCTATCGGCGGGCTCATCGCGCTCGTCATCGTGCCGTGGGCGTGGTTCGCGCTGCCCCGCGACGCGCAGGCGCCCCTGAAGGAAGCCACGCCGCAGCCACGCGGGTTCGCACTCCCTGCCGGGCTCGTGTTCATCGGGTTCTTCGTCTTCCTGTACGGCGGTGTCGAAACCGGCTTCTCGGGGTGGGCCCCGACGTACCTCGAGCGCACGCTCGGCGTGACGCCCGCGAGCGCCGCGCTCTCGACGTCGATCTA
This sequence comes from uncultured Luteitalea sp., assembly GCA_964422175.1. Classification (GTDB taxonomy): domain Bacteria; phylum Acidobacteriota; class Vicinamibacteria; order Vicinamibacterales; family Vicinamibacteraceae; genus Luteitalea. The sequence continues at coordinate 5,497 of CAYRAE010000137.1, forward strand.
CTGGTTCTCGTACATGGCCGGCCGCGTGCTCTCGACCGTTCTCGCCTACCGCATCGGTCCCGCCGTCGTCCTCCAGGGCGCGCTTGCCGCGCTGGCCGTCGGCGGACTCGTGCTCGTGTCGAGCGTCGGTCATCCGCTGTGGACGACGATCGCGCTGGTTCTGATGGGAGGGGCGACAGGCCCGATCTATCCGTCGATGTTCGGCGTCGTCACGCAGCGGTTCGCGGGCCGGGCGGCGTTCGCCGTGTCGGCTGTCTCCGCGATCGGGTGTGGCGGGGCGATGCTGCTGCCCTGGCTCATGGGCCTCACGCTCCCCCTCGCCGAAGGGCGCGTACTCGCGGCGTTCCCATTGTTGCTGACCGTCGGGATGTGGGGCCTCTTCAGGATGTCGTCACGCTCGACGGCGACCTGACGCCGCACGCGCGCCTTCATGGTGGGACGCGGCCCCGACCTTCGGTGCGACCGGGCCGGACCTTCAAGGTAGGGCCGGCTCTCCGAGCCCGGCCCACTTTGTCAGCGCGGACCGCCGTACGGATTCGCCGGGGAGGAGCTTCGTGGCGGCATCTGCGGCGACCCCGCTCCGGGCCTGCCCGGCTGCCGGCTCCCCACGCCGCCGGGCCCTCGATTCTGCCCGGGCTGGTCCGGCTGCGGACCGAAGAAGCGCGGCGTCACGTCCTCGATCGCCACTTCCCACTGGTCGTATTGCGTGCGGCCCTTCCACGCGCGGAGCGACGACTCCTTGCTCGTGCTGACCACGCCGCGGATCGGTCCGGTGACCATACCGCCGGGTGAACCCGGCTGGTTCATCGTACCCATCGGCGACTGCCCGAAGCCCGACGACCTGCCGGCAGTGTTGCCTCCCGGCTGACCACCGAAGACACCTGGAGCCGCCGTCGTCGGCGCGCCGGCGCCGACCTGTCCCGGCAGCGGTGTCGTCATGCCGGGCGAGACCTGGCCCACGCGGAGGATGGCGAAGTCCTTGCCGGTGATCGGATCCTTGTACTTCCTGCGCAGGTAACGCTCCTTGACGAGCACGTCGAGGTCAGCCGGCGACGCCCCCGGCACGCGACGCTGGTAGAGCGCCAGCGCATGCGCGTACTGCTTCAGACGGAACAGCAGTTCCTCCTCGCGCTCCCGTTTGGCCTGCTGTCGCCAGACGGGCATGGCCACCGTCATGAGCGTCAGCATCACGGCCAGCCCGACGAGCAGGACGGCCATCGCGTAGCCGCGGGCGTCCGATGGTGTCGAGAGCGATGCAGGTGTCCTCATGCCTTTGCTATTCTTGAACGCCATGCTAGCACCTCGTCGTCACCTGTCCCTGCCACGGCGGGCCTTTGCCAGCCGCGCGGCGGCGGGCACGATGGGGCTGGTTCTGGGCTTCTCTCTGGCAGGTTGCGACAAGGCACCACTCACCGCCCCCACCGATTCGGCGGTCACGCTCTTTGCCAACAGCAACGTCGTCGCGCTCAACGGGCAGATCGAGATCACGGCCAACGTCACCGAACCCGGCGGCGTGCCGGTCCAGAACGGCACGCAGGTCGTCTTCACCACCACACTGGGCACGCTGGATCCCGCCGAAGCCCGCACGAGCAGTGGCAGGGCCACCGTGCGCCTGAACGCGGGCGCCGCGTCGGGCCTCGCGCAGGTCCGCGCGTTCTCCGGTGGCGCACAAGCCGAGGCCCTCGAGATTCGCGTCGGCGCCGCCGCCGCATCCGCCGTGTCGGTGAGTGCCTCCCCGAGCGCCGTCGGCGCCAATGGCGGCACCGTCGAGATCCTTGCCGTGGCAACGGGCGAGAACAACAGACGCCTGCCCGGCGTGCCGGTGACGTTCGCGACGACGGCGGGGGTGTTGTTCAACACGACCGTCATCACCGACGGCAACGGTGAGGCACGCACGCAGCTCACCACCACGCGCGAGGCCGTTGTCACGGCCACCATCGGCGGTGTGTCCGGCAACACCACGGTGCGCGTGACCAACAGGCCGATCGTCTCCATCACCACGCCGAGCACCGCCATCGGCGAGGGCGAGACAGCCACGTTCACCATCAGCGTACAGACGCAGACCAACGGCGATCCAATCCGCGAGGCCACCATCGACTTCGGCGATGGCGACCGCCGGCAGCTCGGATCTTTGAGCGGGTCGCGCTCCCTCCAGAAGGTCTACGCGCGGAAGGGCTCGTATTCGGTCGTCGTCACGGTGACCGATACCGGCGGCGAAGTCACCACGGCAGCCACGTCCGTCACCGTCGAAGAGCGCGTGATCAACGTCACGTTGAATTTCTCGCCCACCAACCCGACGTCCACGACAACGGTGGTGTTCACGGCCACGGCATCGGGCACCAACATCGTGACCTACAACTGGAACTTGGGCGACAACGACAGGCGGGTCACCACGGGTCCGCAGACGTCGAAGGTCTACGGATCACCGGGCCGGCGGCGCGTCACGTTGGAAGTGGTCAACGCCGTCGGTCAGCGCGGTGAGGCCATCATCGAAGTCAACGTCCAGTGAGGACGTGTGGGGCGCGCGACGCTGGCGCGCGCCCTCACCATTCGCTGTACGGCTGCCCCTGCATCGACAATTTGTCTGACCCGCTCTTGACGTTGTAGACCCCGATGTCGCCACCGGGATTGTTGGCATCGGGGTCCGACGGCACTTCCTGCCACGTCGTGCTGGACCGCGTGAACGGATCCTCGGGCAGCGCGCGCAGGTAGCCGTCGCTCACGAGGGCGTCGAGCGACGAGGGGTACTTGTTCTTGTCGGCGTAGTACTGGTCGATGGCGTCGCGCATGCGGAACAGGTCTTCGCGCAGCACCGCTTCCTGCGCGAGCGTCACGGCGTTCCTGTAGCCCGACATCGCGATGCCGCCGAGCACCACGATGAGGGCCATCACCACCATCAATTCGAGGAGCGTGAACCCGCTCCGCCGCATGGACCGCTTCATGTCACCACTCAGTGTACGGAGTGCCATCGAGCCCCGTGCCGCTGGCCTTCGAATAGACGTCGAACACGTTCTGCCCGCCCCATGACGTCGAATCGGGTCGATCCTGGTACGACCGCAATCCCCACTCCGCGTCGCCCGTCATCGGATCGGTCGGCACCCGGCGCAGGAACCGCAGCTTGACGCCGGACGCGTCGCCGCTGCGCGTCACGCCCTTGACGAGGGTCTCCAGATCCGGCGGATATCCCATGTCGGTCGGATCGAGTTCCAGGTTCGAGATCTGCTGCAGGTCGGCGGCGTCCTTGTAACGGTCGATCGCCGTCCGCATCTCGCGGAGCACCCGCCGCAGTTCGACTTCCTTCTGTCGCTGCACGCCCACCCGCGCGAGGGGCAGTACGGCAGACGCGAGGACGAGGACGATGGCGGCGACGGTGAGCAACTCGACGAACGAATAGCCCGCTCGGCCATCGCGCGCGCGGCTGCTCATGGTCATC
>CAYRAE010000138.1:0-8892 GCA_964422175.1 uncultured Luteitalea sp.
GTGGACATCGTACCCGCCTTTCGGAAACTGTCCACGAAACCGGGTCAACTCCATCGTGAGCGTGAACACGATCCGTCCGCAGCGGAGAGCGCGCACACGGGCGGCGATCGCAGATGTCCGGCACGTCTTTCTCGACGCTGACCGGGACGGCGCTGCGGTGCTGGCGGCCATCTCAAGGCGCCGCGATCTCCCGCCGCCGTCATACGTGACGCATTCGTCGCCGAATCGGCTGCACGTCCTCTGGCAGGTGTCCGGCTTCACCAAGGAGGGCGTTGAAGCCTTGCAGAAGCACCTGGCGAAAGACCTCGGGACGGACAAAGTGGCGACGTCCTGCGCGCAGGTGACGAGGTTGCCTGGCTACTTCAATCACAAGTACCGACCGGCATCGAGGGTATTGACCGAGTTCGCATCGGCGCCTCGGTGCCGTCGCCCCTCCGACTTTCCATCGGTGTTGCCGCAGTCTCCGGGCGACGCACCTCGGAGTCGTTCGGCGCCGTCGTCGCGCGCCACCGCTCAGGAGCGGGCCAGACGATACATCGCGGCCATTCCGCCCGCTGTGGCCGGACAGCACGGTGATACCGCAACCTTCCGCGTGTGCTGCCGGCTTGTCCGCGGGTTCGCGCTCTCGGACGACGACGCGCTCTCGGCATTGGAGGAGTGGAACCGCAGATGCGTACCACCGTGGCCACTGGCCGATCTGCGCTCAAAGCTCGCAGCGGCTCGCCTGTATGGACGTGAACCGGTCGGCGGCCTGCTGAGCACAGGCTGCTGATGTGACCGAACGGTCGGACCCAACGGCCACCCCAGGTGCGCGTCGTTCAAGTCCAGCTTCTGACCACTCCCAGTCCTTGGCGTTGGCACGCCGCGATGATCTCCCGCGCGCCACATGGCAGGTGACGACCCTCTTGTGAGCCTCGCCGTTCACGGACTTTTCCGCGCCTAGCCCTCTCGCTATACGATTGCGAAACAGGCACATAGGGACGCGCTGGCCGAGACGGGTACGTTAAGCGGTGGGGCGGGGGATACGATGTTCTTGAACGATCATGAGACGGCTACCGATCTGCTCTATTACGAGGCCATCGCCAAAACCGTCGTCAAACTGATCCGCCAAACGCCTGACGTTCCCATTACTGTCGGCGTTCACGGCGACTGGGGCGCGGGAAAATCCAGCGTCCTGAAGATGACCGAAAGCGCCTTCGTCGGCGACGATCGAGCCCTTTGCCTCTGGTTCAACGGGTGGACGTTTGAAGGTTTCGAAGACGCCAAGACCGTTGTTATCGAAACCATCGTCGATGAACTGCGCCGCGCGCGCCCTACGTCGACGAAGGTCGCCGAGGCGGCGAAGAGGGTTCTTAAGCGAGTCGACTGGCTCAAGATCGCCCGCAAAGCCGGCGGCCTCGCATTCACCGCAGCCACCGGCATAACGACCTTTGATCAGATTAAGGACTTCTACGGCCTCGCGACTGCGATCCTCGAGAAGCCTCAGGACCACATTTCTCTCGAAGACCTGAAGGGTGTCGCCGCGAAGGCCGGCCAGTTCCTTAACGAGGAGTCGGAGGAAAGCGGCCGCCTCCCTGAGCACATCCACGCCTTCCGCAAGGAGTTCAAGGACCTGCTCGACGCCGCGGACATCGACCGGCTGGTGGTCATCGTCGACGATCTCGACAGATGTCTGCCAAAAACGGCCATCGCCACCCTCGAAGCGATCCGGCTGTTCCTCTTCGTCGAGGGCACCGCCTTCGTCGTCGGCGCCGACGAACTCATGATCGAGTATGCAGTGCGGGAACACTTTCCCGACCTGCCGCGGAGCTCCGGTCCTCTAAGCTATGCGCGAAACTATCTCGAAAAGCTCATCCAGGTTCCCTTCCGCATTCCGGCGCTCGGCGTCGCCGAAACGCGTGTCTACGTCACGCTCTTGCTCGCTGAGAACGCCCTAGGCCGCCGTGACGCCAGGTTCGCGAAGCTGCTCACGGCGGCACGTGAGGACATGCGCCGTCCCTGGAAGAGCCGAGGCCTCGACCGGAAGACTGTCGAGGCAGCGATGGATGGGCCTGTGCCGGCCGAGGTCAGACAGGCCCTCACGCTCGCCGCTCATGTGACGAAGATCCTCAGCGAGGGCACGCGGGGCAACCCGCGGCAGATCAAGCGATTCCTGAATTCGCTCATGCTGCGTCATGCAATCGCCGAGGAGCGAGGCTTCGGTGGCGATGTCCAGCGTCCTGTGCTCGCCAAGATCATGTTGGCAGAACGTTTTTACCCGGACTTCTACGAGCAGATCGCCCGGCTCGCAGCCGCTGACGCGGACGGCAAAGTCGCAGCTCTCGGCCGATTCGAAGATCTCGTCCGGGCCCCCACGCTCTCGGGCGACGAGGACGAGGAGCCGAAGCCGGGCGCGAAGGAGACCAAGAAGCCTGCGGCCACCAAACCCTCTGCCCTCCCGTCCGAGGTCGAGGAGTGGGCCAAGAACGACTGGATCAAGGGTTGGGCGGCGATCGACCCTGTCCTGAGGGACGTCGATCTGCGCCCGTATGTCTTCGTCACACGGGACAAGCGTGGCGCGCTGGGCGGGCTCGTGGCCGCGAGCCACTTGGAGGGTCTGGTCGAGCGGCTGATGGGACCGCGAATTTTGGCCCGGGGCGCCGCGGGCGATGTTGCCAGGCTGACCGGTCCGGAACCTGACGAAGTCTTCGACGCCATCCGCGGTCGGATCCTGCAGGAGGACAGTTTCACCAAACTCCCGGATGGTGTCCAAGGGCTGGTGGTCGTGGTCGAAGCACATCCAGGCCTCCAGAAGCGATTGCTCGAGTTTCTGCGTGAGCTCCCGGTCGCCAAGCTCGGCGCTTGGGCGGTGTCGAGCTGGGGAACCGCCTTTACGGATGCGACCGCCAAGGCCGAATTCGGCCAGATTGTCGCTCGCTGGGCTGAGCAGTCGGAGAACGCCGTCCTCCAGGCCGCGTCAAAGGGTGTGGCGAAGCTGAAGCGGGGCTGAGGATATGGGAACCTCGAAGGGCTATGGCGGTGCGGGTTCGGGGCTTGTGCCCTCCTGGGTCGACGACCCGTCGCCCGGCGTCGCGCCTGGACCTGCGCCAACGCCGCCGCCGGACGGCGGAGCGCCCCAGCCGGGCCCCGGCCAGGCGCCGCCTCCGTCGTCCCGCACGCCGCCGCGACCTGACACTTCCGGTGCGGGATCCTTTCAGGGTGCCCGTGCCGCCTTCTCCCGTTTCGCTAAGACCGGCAGCCGCAGCGCGCTCGGCGGCGCGATGTCGAGGTATGTGCGCAGCGGGACGGGCGGCGCCCGCCGCGCCGCCCGGCGAATGGGGGCATCACGGGCGGCGGGTGCGCGCCTCCTTGGCGTCGTCCGGGACGTCCAGCGTCTCGGCGTCGCCGAGACGCTGCGTCAGCTCAACCTGCCCGGGTTGGCCGGTCGCCCTGCCGCCGAAGTCTTCCTCGCTATCCTCGAGTTCGTTTGCCCGCCAGGCGGCGCGGTCGACGAGGCGATCGCTCGTCAGGCAATGCTCGAGACAATCGGAGATTTCGCCGAGGCCGGCGTTGGCGACTTCGACGCGATGACACCCGATCAGATGCAGGAGTTTTTCCTCGACTACGTCGCCCGCTCGATCGAGGGCCGCGTCATGGCCGACCTCGGCGCCCGTGGGGTCACGTTGCCGGCGGATGTCGCGACCGTCGAGTCGGCGCAGCAACAGCTCCACGACTTCGTCACCGGTTGTACCCAGAGCGAACTCTCCGGCCACTTGGACGGGGTAGAACGGCTCGGTGATCGCGACGTCGAGCGCGTTGTCAACGAGATCTACGAGGCCGCCTTCGAGCTCGTGGCAGCCGCCGGGGAGGCCGCGCAATGAACCATCACAGCCTCGTCTGCCGGCTCGGCGCGGACGATACCGCCGCTATTACGCCCTCTCGGTCCGATAGCAAGCTCACGGAGGTCTCGTTCGTCGATGGCGAGCATCGCCTTGGCTTTGGCCTCGGCCAGGCGCTGGATCAGCTGCGTGAGCTCGGCCTCCACCCGTCCGAGCTCACCATCGATCTCGCGCTCCTCGCCGCGGCGCTGACGGCGGCAGATACCCGGATCTCTCGATTGACTGAGTCGCAGAACGCCTGGACCCGTGAGATCGATCTCTGCCTCCCGGTCGCGGAGCCGAAGCGGTGGGAAGGCCTGGCGCCGCCGATCGTCACGACCCTTAACTTCTTAACCGGGGATCGCTGGGGCGTTCGGTTCCGGGCGCGACCCAAGGGGTTCGCGGTCCTTGCGACGGCGCCGACCAAGCTCTGGACCGCCAACGCCGATTCGGTCTGTCTCTTCTCGGGTGGCCTCGACAGCTTCATCGGCGCGATCGATCTGCTCGCGGACGGCAAGCCCCCTATGCTCGTCAGCCACTATTGGGATGGGATCACCAGCACCCACCAGACCTATTGTGCCGACGTGATCGCCAAGCGTTTCCCCAAACAGTGCTTCCACCACCTGCGCGCCCGCGTCGGCTTCCCGAAGGCCCTCGTCGACGGCTCGGCGGGCGAGAACACCCTGCGGGGCCGCTCGTTCCTGTTCTTCGCGCTCGCCGTGATGGCGGCTGATGCGCTCGGCGTCGGGCTCATCCACGTCCCAGAGAACGGGCTCATCTCACTGAACGTCCCGCTCGATCCGACGCGGCTCGGGGCGCTGAGCACCCGCACCACTCACCCCTTCTACATGGCGCGATTCAACGAGATCCTGGCCCGTCTCGGCCTGCAGATCCGGCTGGAGAATCGCTACCGCTTCCAAACGAAGGGCAGGATGGCGAGGGATTGCGCCGACGGGGCGTTGCTTAAGAAGGAAGCGCGACGCACCATGTCGTGCTCATCGCCGGCCAAGGCGCGTTGGGCCAAGGATAAGGACGCCCGCCAACCCAAACATTGCGGTCATTGTGTGCCCTGCCTGATTCGGCGCGCGGCGATGCTCGAAGGGCTCGGCACCGATGACACGCCCTATCAAATACCCGATCTTCGGGCGAAGATCCTCGACAGCGCCAAGGCCGAAGGCACCCATGTGCGCGGCTTCCAGATCGCCCTGTCGCGGCTCGCCGAGAGGCCGGCCCTTGCGAAGCTCGATATTCACCGCCCCGGCCCCCTGACGGATCACCCGGGCGAGCTGGCCGCCTACGAGAAGGTCTATGTCGATGGGCTGCAGGAGGTGGGACGTCTGCTGAAGGGTGTGCGCGCCCGGCCGCAATGACGCTCCCTCAAGCGCCGCGCCCGCGTCTGGTCGACTTTCATTGTCATCTCGACCTTTATCCGGACCACGCCGCGCTCATTCGCGAGTGTGACCGAGAACGCGTGGCGACGCTTGCCGTGACGACGACGCCGAAGGCGTGGCCACGCAATCGCGACCTGGCCCAGACCTCGACACATGTCCGGGTCGCGCTCGGCCTGCATCCACAGCTGGTCGCCGAACGCGAGACCGATCTCCCGGTGTTTGAACGCTATCTGCCCGAAGCGCGCTATGTCGGCGAGGTCGGGCTTGATGCCGGTCCCCGCTTCTATCGCAGCTTAGAAGCTCAGGAACGCGCGTTCGTGCGCGTGCTGGCCGTCTGCGCCGAACAGGGCGGCAAGATCCTGACGCTCCACAGCGTCCGGGCCGTCGGAAAGGTGCTCGGCCATCTCGATCTCGCCCTGCCGCCCGACCGTGGGCGCGTCGTGCTGCACTGGTTCACCGGCACCAACGCTGAGGCGCGCAGAGCCCTCGAGCGTGGCTGCTACTTCTCGATAAACGCGGAGATGCTGCGCTCGCCGAAGCACCGCCAGCTGGTCGCCGGCCTTCCGTCGGATCGGCTGCTCACCGAGACCGATGGGCCCTTCGTCGAGGCCGCCGGCCGACCCGTCCGGCCCTCCGCCGTCGCGCAGACCATTGCCGACCTCGCGACGCTCAGGGGTGAAACCCCTGAGGCGATGGCGCAGCGGATCGTGAAGAACCTCCGCAGCCTCGTGACTTCTGTAACCTGAGGGAGAGATCATCGCCCGCGATCCGATCCATCGATCGATGGTTCGTCGAGAAGCTGGGCGAGTTCGAGCAAGTCTGGTCACGTACAACCGCTTCCCCGTTGCGTTTCGGCTCACGATCTCGACGCGCCTCCCGCGGGCAGGGCGGAAGCTCCGGTGTCTGGAGCGCGCTCAACCGATCATCACGTCGGTCTGATCGCGCTTCCTGAACGCTAGGGCGAAGACGTAGCCGCAGCTCCACCTGCCTGAGGGCGTGGGGGGGAGCCGGTCACACCTACGGAGATATGAGACTCCACACCGGACAGCGGCGCTCCATCGAAGGGAGCGTCGAGTTTTCTGGCGTCTCAGTGTTGAGCCAACCGTGACGTTGGCTGCTCCCGCTGACCATCTGTAAGGTTCCGGCCTCCGGTTGCGTTCTTCTCTTTGTGCAAGGCACTCCGTACGGTGGGGCCTTCGACGAGTTTTCGTCGACGTCGGCACTCCAGTGGTTCCGTCGTCCCACCCCTTGTTCCGCGCATCACATCGATCCGCGGGACATAGCCAGCGCCATCGACCCAGCGTCCATGGTGCTTTTCAGGAGGCCCATCATGTCCAAAGGCAACGGCGAAGTGATGTCGGTCACGATCCTTCCGAACACCAGCGGCAGCCCCCAGGGGAAGCTGGCTGATGCGGAGGTGATCTTCGGAGTCGGCAGCGGTCCTTTTCAGGGGCTGCGTCTGGTCGGCTTCGCGGTATGGGAACGTCGCGATGGAGGGAGAAACGTGACGTTTCCGGCTCGGCAGTACTCCGTGAATGGAGAACGCCGGAGCTTCGCGCTGCTCCGTCCCGCCAACGGGGACGCCAGCGCTCAGGACCAGATTCGGCAGGTCATTCTCGACGCGTACACCCGCCTCGAGGCTGCCTCCTGAACGGTCTGTTCGTGCTTTCCCCAGGCGGTCGGGCCCAGTGCCCAGCCGCCTGGGGGGCACATCTCGGCATCAACCACTGGCGGAGGCACTCTCATGGACACCGCGCTGCATCCCATCGCTCACACGCCCGACGGCCCTCGCGCCGTGCCGGCTGTCCAGACGATGACCGCCACTGCCATCTATCACCTGTCCGAGACCGGCCGGAAGGCGTCGCTGCTTGCCGGTGGCAGCGGGAAAGGCGTTCAGCGGCAGGCCGTGCAGGTTCCGGTGACGCGCCTGCATCTGGTGTCCGTTGGCGTGAGCGGACACGCCAAGCTGAAGCTCCAGCCGCGCTTCGAGCGCATCGATGGACAGGTGGTGCGCCACGATTCTCCGCCCGTGTACGACGCACCGCCGACGCTGGACGACCTCCTCCGCCAGGCCACCAACAACTACGAGTTGTCGCGTGAGTACCGATCCGAGCGCGTGCAGTCGCGCGAAGCCTATCTTGAGCGCCGCGCCCAGGTCGCGCGCGAGTTCCTCGAGGATCCATCGCAGCGTGCGATGACGTTCCCGCCGCCCAACCCGGCCCGGTGCTTCATCAACACCTCGGCAGGCCGGCTCCTGTTCGAGACGCGCAGTGAGGCCGGACACGCCCGCAACGTCCCGCGCGAAGCCTACCGGCGATTCCGTGCAGATGTCGACGCCCGGCGCGCCCATGGCCAACGACGCCGCGACGAGGCCGACGCCCAGCACGCGGAGAAGACGCGACTGATTGACGAGTGGGTCGCGAGACAGGGCACGGATGATCAACGTCGACGCCATGCCGCTGGCGCGCTACCCGTGATCGAAGTCATCGAGGCGCTGACCGAAGAGGCGTTCGCGGTGGTCGCTGACGTGCCCCGTCATCCACTCGACGGAGCCGCACGTCTGCAGGCGCATCTACGAGATGTGACCGGGCGGCACGACCTGGTCGTCCCCCAGACGGAACTCGCCATCCAAGGCGCCACCGTGACCGACGCGACAGCCGGGGAGTGGGCCGTGATCGAGGCACTGAAATTGCGGCTGCCCGATGCCGACGTGGTCCTCCGGGAGCACCGCTTGTCATGGCGCCGCGACCCGACCTTGCCCTCCCTGTGCGTCTACGGCGCGCTCGCTGTACGCCGGGTGGGTCCGTTCATCCTTCGGCGGGAGTTCGCCGTGCCCGGGAGGTGACTGCGACGCACACTGACGCCGACATCTGAGTTCTCGGCATTGGCCAATCCCGGCCAATCCCTTCGCATCGCCCGATGCGGAGGCACTCACCAACAACGCGGCCCCATCGGCCCCGTCGGAAGGAGTACTCACATGCACGGCACAGCTGTATCGACTGTCACCGCGTTCACGGCCCATCGCGAATGGGCCACGCGACCGCCTGATGAACGGTTTGGATCCGTTCAGGCGCTCTTCGACGCCGCCCGCGCCCGTCGGCTCGGCACCGAAGAACGGGACATCGAGACCGTGGACCTCGGGATCGAGGCCGTTGCCCCCGACGTCATCGCCCTTCGCGATGCCGAAGGCCGCCCGGCCGCACTCACGCACTGGAGCTTCGAGCAGCTCGCCACCATTGCCGGCGCGCCGCCGAAGTACCTCAGAACGCTGCCCGCGTCGATCGCCTCAGCGGCGCTCGATCACGGGTTGCGAAGGCAGCGACGGGAGCAGCACCGCCTGTTCACCGATCACGCCGCACCGTGGACCGTACGGGCGATCACATCGCCTCGCTACGCACGCGTCCACCACGACGAGCTGGCCGAGCGGGTGCTCGACCTCATGGCCCTGCACCCCGCGTGGCAACTGCCGCTCGGCTACAAGGACGGCGTCTGGGGCGCTGAACGGGTTCCGTCCGGCGCCTACCTGGGCGATCGAGACATGTTCCTGTTCCTCGTGGACGGGAACCGTGACCTCGACGACCCAACGGATCGCTCCCGGTCTGGCCTGTTCCGCGGGTTCATCCTCCGGAACAGCGATGTGGGAG
>CAYRAE010000139.1:0-8817 GCA_964422175.1 uncultured Luteitalea sp.
CTTCGTCCGGCAGTCAGTGATCGCCGCCCGCCGGATGAAATCCGGCGGCTACACCTGAGCGCGGTGCGTGCACTACGCTCGTGCCACGAGCTGGCGGACGACGTACGGGAGGATGCCGCCGTGGCGGTAGGCGGTCAGTTCCTCCGGGGTGTCGATGCGCACGCGGACCGTGAACGTCTTGACGGTGCCGTCCTCCGCCGTCGCGGTGACCGACAGTTCGCCGCGCGGGGTCAGCGACTCCAGCGCGATGTCGAACACTTCGCGGCCCGTGAGACCGAGGCTCGCCGCGCTCTCGCCGTCCTTGAACTGGAGCGGCAGCACACCCATGTTCACGAGGTTGCTGCGGTGGATGCGCTCGAAGCTCTCCGTGATCACGGCTCGCACGCCGAGCAGGCGCGTGCCCTTCGCCGCCCAGTCGCGCGAGGAGCCCGAGCCGTATTCCTTGCCCGCGATCACCACCAGGGGCACGCCGGCCTCCTGGTACTTCATCGCGGCGTCGAAGATGCTCATCTGCTCGTCGCCGGGCAGGTAGAGCGTCACACCGCCTTCGGTGCCGGGCGCCACCTGATTGCGCAGACGGATGTTGGCGAACGTGCCGCGCATCATCACGTCGTGATGGCCGCGGCGCGCGCCGTACTGGTTGAAGTCGCGCGGCTGTACGCCGTGCTCGATCAGATACCGGCCGGCCGGGCTGTCCACCTTGATCGCGCCCGCGGGCGAGATGTGGTCGGTGGTCACGCTGTCGCCGAGCAGGGCGAGCACGCGCGCACCCGTGACGTCGACGATCGGCGCCGGTTCGAGCGTCATGCCGTCGAAGTACGGCGGATTGGCGATGTAGGTCGAGTCGGCACGCCACGCGAACCGATCGCCCTCGGGCGCCGGCAGCTTCTGCCACCGCTCGTCGCCCTTGAACACGTCGGCATACCGGCGGCGATACATGTCCGACTGCACCGCCGACAGCATCGTCTGCTGGATCTCCTGCTGCGTCGGCCAGATGTCCTTCAGGTAGACGTCCTCGCCGTCCGTGCCCTTGCCGAGGGGATCCGTCGTGAGGTTCACCGAGAGGCTGCCCGCGATCGCGTAGGCGACCACGAGCGGCGGCGACGCGAGGTAGTTCGCGCGCACCTGCGGCTGGATGCGGCCCTCGAAGTTGCGGTTGCCGCTCAGGACGGAGCACACGACGAGATCCTTCTCCTCGACGAGCGCCGACACGTCATCGGGCAGCGGGCCGCTGTTGCCGATGCACGTGGTGCAGCCGTAGCCCACGAGGTTGAAGCCGAGCGCGTCGAGGTACGTGTTGAGGCCCGACTTCTCGTAGTACTCCGTCACGACCTGCGAGCCGGGCGCGAGCGAGGTCTTCACCCACGGCTTGCTCGTGAGGCCCTTCTCCACGGCCTTCTTCGCTACCAGACCCGCCGCGATCATCACGCTCGGGTTCGACGTGTTCGTGCAGCTCGTGATTGCGGCCACCACAACGGCGCCGTGGTCGACCTGATCGGCCCAGGCCGGTGCGTCGACCGCCACGGCCGTTGCGGCACCACCGCCAGACGACTTCTTCCTCGGCTCGGCCTGCATCGCCGCGAGCGACGACCCGAAGGACGTCTTCGCGTCGCGCAGCGGCACGCGGTCCTGCGGACGACGCGGTCCGGCGAGGCTCGGTTCCACGCTCCCGAGATCGAGCTCGATCGCGGTCGTGTAGATCGGGTCGACTGTGGCGTCGGTGCGGTAGAGCTCCTGTGCCTTCGCGTACGCCTCGACGAGCGCCACCTGGCTCTCGGACCGGCCGGTGAGGCGCAGGAAGTCGAGCGTCATGTCGTCGATCGGGAAGATCGCGATCGTCGATCCGTACTCGGGCGACATGTTGCCGATCGTGGCGCGGTCGGCAATCGTCAGTTGGCTCAGGCCCGGCCCGTAGAACTCGACGAACTTGCCGACGACACCCTGCTTGCGCAGACGCTCGGTGATCGTCAGCACGAGGTCAGTGGCGGTGATGCCTTCCTGCAGGCGTCCCGTCAACTTGAAACCCACCACGTCGGGGATCAGCATCGACGACGGCTGACCGAGCATCGCGGCCTCGGCTTCGATGCCGCCGACGCCCCAACCCACCACGCCCACACCGTTGACCATCGTGGTGTGCGAGTCGGTGCCGAAGAGCGTGTCGGGATACGCCACCGTCTGGCCGTCGATGTCCTCACGACACACCACGCGCGCGAGGTACTCGACGTTCACCTGGTGCACGATGCCGGTACCCGGAGGCACCACGCGGAAGTTCGAGAACGCGTTCTGTCCCCAGCGCAGGAACTCGTATCGTTCGCCGTTGCGCTGGTACTCGAGGTCCACGTTGAGCGCGAAGCTGTCGCGGCCGCCGAAGTGGTCCACCTGCACCGAGTGGTCGATGACCAGTTCGACGGGCTGGAGCGGATTCACGCGCGACGGATCGCCGCCGAGCTTCACCACGCCATCGCGCATCGCCGCAAGGTCCACCACTGCGGGCACGCCGGTGAAGTCCTGCAGCAGGACGCGCGCGGGCATGAACGCGATCTCGCGCTCGCCGCCGCTCTTGACGTCCCACTCGGCCAGCGTCGCCACGTCGGCCTTCTTGACGAACGCATCGTCTTCACGCCGCAGCAGGTTCTCCAGGAGGATGCGGAGCGAGTACGGGAGCCTGGCCACGCCAGGGAAGCCCGCGGCCTGGAGCGCCGGAAGGCTGTAGTAGTGAATCGTCTCGTTACCAACCGAGAGCGTGCGGCGCGTGCTGTAGGAGTCGTGGGACATCGCGATCCGGAATGCTACCAAACAGCAGCAGCACCATATCCGACCATGGGGGTCTTACATAAATGCCGAGCATGCCGTGATGCCGGAATGGGCGGAACATCTCATATGGAGCGAAGGGGCTTCAGCCCCTTCGTCAGCGCGTCAGCTCTGGCGGCTGCCGCGGGCGAGGAGCTGGTCGACGACGACGATCACGACAACGACCAGACCGACGATGAGGCGGTCGTAGAAGGTGGCACCCGGGATCTGCGGCAGTGCGTTGCGCAGCACGCCGAAGATGAGCGTGCCGAGCACGGCGCCCACCACCGACCCACGGCCGCCCGACAGGCTCGCTCCGCCGACGACGGCCGACGCGATGATGTCCAGCTCGTAGCCGTTGGCGAGATCGGCCTTGCCTTGGCCCTGTCCGAGCACGAGGATCACGCCCGACAGCGCGGCGAGCACGCCGGAGACCATGTAGACCATGGTCTTGATGCGACCCACCTGGATGCCCGTGTAGCGTGCCGCGGTCTCGTTGCCGCCCACGGCGAACACCGCGCGTCCCGCCTGCACGCGACGCATGAAGACGTGGAACACGATGGTGAGTAGCACCATCACGACGGGTGCCATCCAGTCGAGCGGGATGCCGAGCGGCGCCCAATCCGGCGGAATGCGCGCGGAGACGTCGAAGAAGCGGCCTTCGGTGACGATGTAGGCGAGGCCGCGTGTGATGCCCATGACGCCGAGCGTGGCGATGAACGGCGGCAGTCGCACCAGGACGACGAGCGCTGCGCTGACGGCGCCGGCAAGCACCCCCACGCCGAGCCCGGCCAGGATCGACGCCACGAGCGGCCAGTCGGAGGCGATGTACTGATGGCCGACGATGACCGTGGTCAGCGCGATGATCGCGCCCGGGGCGAGATCGACGCCGCCCGAGATGATCACCATCGACGCGCCGATGGCGGCGATGCCGTAGATTGCCGAGTACTTCAGGATGAGCAGCCCGTTCTCGGCGTTCAGGAACGGATGACGGCCGCCCCCCTCTGGCCAGAGATACCAGGTGAAGAACGCGATTTCGAGCAGCAGGATGCACAGCGTGCTCAGTTCGCGCGTGCGCAGCAGCGCGGTCCATCGGCCGGATGTCGGCTGGGTACTCATGCCGCGTCGGTCTCCTCGGCGCGAGTCGCCAGGTGCATCACGTCCTCCTCGGTGGCTCCACGAAGCACCTCGCCCTGCACGTGACCCTGCTTGAGCACCACGATGCGATCGGCGAGCGCCAGCAGTTCGGGCAGGTCGCTCGACACGACGAGACAGCCCATGCCCTTTGCCGCCTCCTCCCGAATGAGCTGGTGAATGTCATGTTTGGCGGCCACGTCGACACCCTTGGTGGGTTCGTCGAGCAGCAGTACGCGCGGCGACGTCAGCAGCCACTTCGCGAGCACGACCTTCTGCTGATTGCCGCCACTGAGACTGTCTGGCGGCACGTCGACCGACGCGGCCTTGATCCCCCAGCGCTTCAGCAGTCCCTCGCACTCGCTGCGTTCCTGTCCCGGCTGACGCAGCCAGCCGTCGCGCGCCGACTCGCGTGCGAGCAGCAGGTTCTCGCTGATCGGCAGGTTGAAGAACAGGCCCTGCGACTGGCGCATCTCCGGCTGGAGCACCACGCCGCGGCGGATAGCCGCCACGGGCGTCGACGGCGCGTACGGTTCGCCATCGACGGCCATCGCGCCCGCGTCGGGGCGATACAGTCCGAACACGGTCTCCACCACTTCCGTGCGTCCGGCGCCGATCAGGCCGAAGAGCCCGACGATCTCGCCTTCGCGCACCTGCAGCGACACGTTGTCGAAATGCGGACGGCGCGAGAGGCCCCGCACGTCGAGGCGCACGCGGCTGCCGACCTGGCCGGCTCCATGACCGGTTTCGAGGTCGCGGCCGACCATGGCGCGCACGATGTCCTGCGCGGACCGCCCTTCGAGCGGCCACGTCGCCACGTGCTGGCCGTCGCGCAGCACCGACACGGTGCGGCACAGCCGGAACACTTCGGGCAATCGGTGCGAGACGTAGATCAGCGTCACGCCGCGGCTGCGCAACTGCTCCAGCACGGCGAACAGGTGTTCCACCTCCGCGTCGGTCAGCGACGTCGTGGGTTCGTCGAGGATGAGGACGTCGCAGCGGAACGCGAGCGCGCGCGCGACCTGCAGCAACTGCTGCTGTGCCGCGGTGAGGTGACCGACTTCCGTGGCGGGATCGACGTCCAGGTGCAGGCTGGCGAGCAGCGCTTCGGCGCGTTGGTGCATCGCCGCGCGATCGACGAACCAGCCGCGGCGCACCTCGTGGCCCGCGAAGATGTTCTCGGCCACGTCGAGGTTGGGGAACAGCAGCGTTTCCTGATGGACGAGACCGACGCCCGCCGCGAGCGCGGCGCGGGGATCCGAGAGGTGCAGGGGTTGGCCGTTGCGGAGGAGCCGCCCGCCATCCGGCCGGTGGATCCCCGCCGCGATCTTCATCAGCGTGCTCTTGCCCGCGCCGTTCTCACCCATCACGGCGTGCACGTCGCCGGCCGCGACCTCGAGGGTCACGCCGCGCAGGGCCCGCACACCACCGAACGCCTTGCTGACTTCCTCGAAGGCGAGTGCGCTCATCGGCTGTGTTATTGGCCCCGCTCCAGCCGGTTCCACTCGACGAGGTATTCATCGACGTTCGCTCGAGTCACGACATCGACGCCAGAATCGATGATGGTCTGCTCCGGCATGCGGCCGGCCTTGATCTCGGCCAGGAGCCGCACGGCCTCACTGCCCCAGCCGAAGTACTTCTGGCCGACGAGCGTGTGGACCTTCCCTGCCTTGAGCAACTCTGGCGCCGGCGGAATCGTGTCGAAGCTGAAGACGCGCGTGCGCGCCGTGTCGACGGGCGCGAGCGCGTTGCGCGTCATGATCGGCCAGCCGCCCACCGAGATCCACGCGTCGAGATCGGGATAGCGGTTGGTGGCCGTGGCGATGACCTCACCCGCGCGCACGATGTCTTCCTTCACGTCGAAGGTTTCGACGATCGTGATGCCGGGATGCTGCTTGAGCACGTCGTTGACACCATCGAGACGGCGCTGGAGGTTGTATGCGCCGAGGCTCGTCATCAGCGCGACCTTGCCCTTGTTGCCGAGCGCGGTGACGGCTTCGGTGGCGAGGCGCTGCCCGGCCTTGAAGTCGTCGACGCCGTAGTACGCGATGCGCTTGGACGCCGGCGCGTCGGCGTCCCACGTGATCACCGGAATCCCGGCGGCAATGGCCTTGTCGATGATCGGCGTGAGGAAATCGCCGTTGGTGCAGGAGATGGCGATGCCGTCCACGCGCTGCGAGATGAACGATTCGAGCACCTCACGCTGCCGCAGCTGGTCGGCCGACTCCGGACCGCGCCAGAGCACCTCGATGTTGCCGAGTTCCTTCGCCTTGCGCTCCGCCCCGATGCGGGCGTAGTTGAACACCGGGATGTCGAGCGATTTCGGGATGATCGCGAAGCGCAGGGTCTTCGGCGCACCGGACTCGGACGAGGGAGTACTGCCGCCGCCGCACGCGGTCACGAACAGGCTCAGGCACAGCAGGAACGCGAATCGTTGCATGGACCTCTCGGCCGGACGTCCCGGGACGCGGCGCGGACTGCGACGCAAGACACCACGGACTCCAGCGTGCGCGGATTGTACCTTACGGCGCGCGGGCGGCGGTGTAGGCTTGACCCACCGCCATGACCAGACGCGATTTCCTCGCCACCACCGCGCCCGCTGCCGCCGTCTCCCTGTCTGGCGGGGCTGCCGCCGCACAGTCGGCCGCGCCGTCGCGCCAGTTGTACGAGCTGCGCCGCTACCGCGTGCGCGTGGGCTCCATGCGCGACACCACGCGCGCGTATCTGCAGGAGGCACTGCTGCCCGCGCTCGGTCGTCTCGGCCTGGGCCCGATCGGGCTGTTCGACGTGACCACCGGCGAACCGCCCACCGCCGTTGTCCTCATCCCGCACGCGTCTGCGGAATCGGCCGTCTCGACGGCGGCGCGTCTGGCCGGCGACGCCGCATACGTCGCAGCCGCCGCGCCGTTCCTGAATGCCCCCGCCGATCGCCCCGCGTTCGACCGCGTGGAGAGCGCGCTGCTGCTGGCGTTCAGCGGCATGCCCCAACTGCAGGTGCCCGACGTCAGCAAGCCGCGTCTCTTCGAGATTCGCCGCTACGAGGCGCCTGGTGAGACCGCCGGGTCGAAGAAGATCGAGATGTTCGACACGGGCGGCGAGCTCGAGATCTTCAGGAAAGTCGGCTTCAGGCCCGTGTTCTTCGGCCAGACGCTCTACGGCGTTCGGCTGCCGCAGTTCGAGTACATGCTCGCCTACGACAACATGGCCGATCGCGAGACGCGCTGGACCGCGTTCCGCAACGATCCCGACTGGAAGGTGCTCTCGCAGAAGGAGGAATACAAGGACGCGCGCATCATGTCGGGCGCCACGTCCACGTACCTGGTGCCGATGCCGGCGTCGCAGATTTGAGCGGGCGCCGGGCAACCGGGCACCGGGACCGCCGGCAACGGGGCACGGAGGGCGATCGCGGCCGGGCTCGGAGAGCCGGTCCTACCGCCGCAGGCAGCGCCCTGCGTAAGTGAAGACGCTCTGAAGGCCCATGGCCCAAGGCCCAGGGCCCGCCCTGCTCACACCCTGGCTCGGCGGGCGCGGTCGGCGGCGACGGCGAGGACGATGATCACGCCGATGATGATCTCCTGGACGTAGTTCGGCCAGCCCATCTGCTGGCTGCCGTTGCGCAGGAACGCCATCACGAGCGCGCCGATGAGGGATCCCCAGATGCTGCCCTCGCCGCCGGCGAGGCTGCCGCCGCCGATGACGACGGCCGCGATCACGTCCAGTTCCGTGCCGATCGCCACCGTGGGATCGCCCTGGCGCAGGCGTGACATCTGCATCACGCCCGAAAGGCCGAACAGCAGGCCCGCGAGGCCGTAGACCCACACCTTGAGTCTGTCTGTCGGCACGCCGCACGCGCGGGCCGCGGCCTCGTTGCTCCCGATCGCGAACACGCGCCTGCCGAACACCGTACGCTGCAGCAGGAACGTCGCGAGCACGGCGAGCAGCAGCGAGATCCACACGCCGGGCGCCACGAGCAGCCACGTCGGGCTCGGAAACGTCACCGCCAGTTCGTTCACCCATGTCGCAGGGGCGTTCACCGTCTGCTGGTTCCCCAGCCACTTCGCCACGCCGCGCGCCACGCCGAGCATGCCCAGCGTGGCGATGAAGGGCAGCACCTTCAGCCGCGTGATCGCGAGACCGTTCACCACGCCCACCACGCCGCCCGTCACGACACCACCGAGCACGGCGACGAGCGGCGGGTATCCCTCACGCAGCCCGAGCGCGGTCACGACGCCGGCCAGCGCGATCGTCGACCCGACGGCGAGGTCGATGCCACCACTGATGATGATGAACGTCATCCCGATCGCCCCGAGCGCGACGATGACCGTCTGCGCGAAGACGATGCGGAGATTGCGCGGTGAGAGGTACTGCGCGGGATCGTCGCTCATCACCGCGAACACGGCGATCACGAACACGAGTCCCAGCACCGGCGCCAACGCCGACAGCCGCTGCCGCAGTGTGTCGCTCATGATCACCGGGCTCCGGGCACCGGGCACCGGGCACCGGAACGGAGTTCGGCAACCGGCAACCGGCAACTGGCAACCGCAACTGCAACTGCTGCCGTTGCCGCAAACCCGACGTTCCGACATTCATCATTCGTCATTCGGCATTGCCCTCATTCCCGGCACTTGCGGCATTCCCGGCATTCTCATGCTTCCCCAATCGCGGCGGCCATCACCGATTCAGGCGTCCACTCGGCCCGCGGACGCGCAGGCGTGAGGCGGCCGCGGCTCATCACGGCCATCGCATCGCAGAGCCCGAACAGCTCCGGCAGGTACGAGCTGACAATCACGATGGCGCAGCCCGCGTCTGCCGCCTCGGCGATGGCGTCGTAGAGATGTACCTTGCTGCCCACGTCGACCCCACGCGTGGGTTCGTCGAGCAGCCACACCGTCG
>CAYRAE010000140.1:0-1886 GCA_964422175.1 uncultured Luteitalea sp.
CCGAGCGCGGGAGCGATGAGCGTGATGGGCATCGCACTGTCGAGCACGATCCTCAGGCTCTCCATATCGGCCGTCACATTCACATCGTCGAGCGATGCGTGCTCGTCCGCGTCGGCCGACTGGCCCGCGACGAGGATCAGCCGTTCGATGCGCGTGGCGAGCGACGCGTCGCGTCGCAGCGTCGAGGCCAGGGTGGTGGCCGGTCCAGTCGCGACGATCGTGAGTGGCGTGGCGGTGAGTGCTTCGCGCAGCAATTCCGTGGCTTCGGTTGGTGCGGCGCGCTCCTCCGGACTCGACGGTCCGCGCCACGGTCGCAACAAGCCCGTGTCGAGGCGCTTCAGCAACTCCTGTGCGGCGGGGAAGCCCCGGACGAGCGGGACATTGCCGTACGTGATGGACACGCCCCGCACATCGAGTTGGCCGGAGCCGAATGCCTGCACCAGAGCGAACGCATCGGCAGGGTCGCGAGGGGGATCGCCGAACGACGGACTGACGTCGAGCCACACGGCCGTGCGTCCGTCCGTGCGCGCTGGCGTGTCGCGACGACAGCCGGCGCTCGCGGCATACGTCACGAGCGCGAGCAGCAGGATCGCTGGCAGTCGGGTCACAGCGGCACCTCCACGGTGGCCCGGCCGCCGAGGAGTCGAGCGGCGTAGTCGAGCTCCGCCTCCAGGCGCGCAGGAGAGACATCGCCAGGTACCGGCACCGCACCGAGCCTGCCGCGAATCAGTTCCAGGCCCACACAGGCACTCACGTCGGCCATGTCGATCGGTGTGGCGCGACGATAGCGCTGCAGCACGTCCCTGATGATGGCGTGCGGTTGCGCCGCAAGCAACAGGTGCGCGACGAAGAAGCCGAGATCGAAGGCGGCCGGTCCCGCCGTGGCGTATGCCGGTGCCAGGATGTGCAGACCGTGCGCAGACGGCATCCAGCGCGCCGGACGGAAGTCGCCGTGCAGCAGCACGCCGCGGCCTTCCAGATACCGCCCACCGAGATCCCGCATCGTCGCGCGCGCGTGGACGTCCGTGCGGATCGCGTCGACCTGGCGATGCAGACGCGGATGCGTGACCGCGAGCGTGTCGATGCGCGGTGCATCCATCGGGTGCTCGAAGCGCTCGGCGTGCCGCGCGAGCCTGACGCCGTCGCCGCGGAGCGCGCCGAGATCGTCGGCGTGGACGGAGACGCCGTGCAGCGCAACGAGGTAGGCCGTGAGGTCGTCGACGTCACCGGACGACAGGAGCCGCCCCGCATACAGGTCCGTGAGTGCATGCGCGGTGCCGAGATCCTGCAGCGCGATGACGTGATCGCTCCGGTCCACGCCGAGACACAGCGGCATGCGCTCGGTGATTGCCGACCACGGCTGGATCAGGCTGTAGAACTCGCCTTCGACAGCGAGGCGATCCGCGGGAGACATGACGTGCCTGCCGTCGGCGTACGTGATGGTGTCCGGCTGGCGCAGAATCCGCGTTGCCCCCGCGTTGGTCGTCACGCGAACCGTCGTCGCCGTCCGCCCTCCACCGAGCCGCACCCGATCGGCGAGAAACGCGCCAGGCGGGATCCATCCCCGGATGCGAAGGAACCGCGTCAGCGAGTCGAGAGAGGTCGTCGCGAGGCGCACCGCTGAGATCATAGACAGAATCGCCCTCGGACATCGGCCTTCGCCCCGAAGCCTTCGCTGCATCCCCGGCATCCTGGCATCGCGGCATTGCCGCATCGCGGCATCGCGGCATTGTGAGTATCCTGTCCCCCATGGCGACCAGGACACTCGAGATTGCCGGCATGTCGTGCGGGCATTGCGTGAAGGCGGTGACGCTGGCGTTGCAGGACGTGCCTGGCGTCGACGTGAAGGATGTGCGCGTCGGCAGCGCGGTCGTCGACGTGGACGC
>CAYRAE010000140.1:1986-8809 GCA_964422175.1 uncultured Luteitalea sp.
GGAAGGGGTAGTCGACGTAGCCGACGTCAGTGCCGCCGTAGAACGTCTCGCGAACGGGCGTGTTCAGCGGCTGGCCGTCGCGCGTGCGGGCGACGAAGTCGGGCGTGCAGAGGAACGGCACGCCGAACGCGACGAGATCGGCGTCGCCACGTGCGATGACGCGCTCGGCGGCGTCGGCCGTGTAGCCCGCGTTCGCGATCACCACGCCGTCGAAGACCTCACGCACGATCGCCGTCATCGGGCGCACCGCGTCGATGTCGTCGCTCGCCGGTGCTTCCAGCAGGTGCAGGTACATCACGCCACGCGGGTCGAGCTGTTCGGCCACGTATCGTGTGAGCGCGGCCGGATCGCTGTCGGACATGCTGTTGAACGGATTGGTGGGCGAGAGGCGCACCCCGACGCGCGACGCGCCGATCGCGGCGCTCGTCGCGTCGACGATCTCGAGCAGGAAGCGCGCGCGGTTGGCGATCGATCCCCCGTAGTCGTCGGTGCGGTGGTTGGAGCCATCTCGCAGGAACTGATCGATGAGGTATCCGTTGGCGGCGTGAAGCTCGATGCCATCGAAGCCTGCCGCGATGGCGTTGCGCGCGGCCTGGGCGAAATCCCCGACGATGGCGTGGATCTCGGGCACGTCGAGTGCGCGCGGGGTGGGCATCGCGCGCGGACCGTCGTAGGTGATGACGTCGCCATCGGCCGCAATCGCCGACGCGCTCACCGGCGTGGATCCATCAGGACGCATGCTCGGGTGCGAGATGCGGCCCGTGTGCCACAACTGCACGACGATGCGGCCGCCGGCGGCGTGGACGGCATCGGTCACCTGACGCCAGCCGGCGATCTGTTCCGGCGAGTAGATGCCCGGCGTGAACACATACCCGGCGGCCGAGTCCGAGACCTGCGTCGCCTCGGTGATGACCAGTCCGGCCGACGCGCGCTGCGCGTAATACAGCGCGGCGTGCGGTCCCGGCGCGAGAGAGGGAAGCGCGCGGTTACGCGTCATCGGCGCCATCACGAAGCGCTGCGGAAGGGCGAGGTGGCCGACTGTGGCGGGGGCGAAGAGGTGCGGGTGCTGGCTCATGGTGGACTCCGTTGGTCGCTGCGATGTTGCGTCAGATACGATTTATATAGAGATGGTCTAGCTATGAACTATGTGACCTGAAAAAACGGCTCACGAGGTGAGCGTGTGTTCGCTCGCGACGAACCGGTGCACCAGGTCCGTCATCAGGGCGCGCTCCGTACTGGTCAGGCTGCGCAGGAAGCGCTCTTCTTCGGTGCTCAGGATCTCGCCCGCTCGCGCGAAGGCCACGCGGCCGGCGGCCGTCGGCTCCGCCAGCACGGCGCGGCGATCCTGCGGATCGTCCACGCGGCGGACCAGTCCGTCAGCTTCGAGGCGATCGGTGAGCTGGGTCATGTTGGAGCGGACGCACTTCTGGAACTGCGCGATCGCGCTCAGCGGCAGCGGACGCTGCGCCTCGACGAGGCACCGCAGCACGCCCACCTTGGCGAGCGACAGCTGCAGCGGCGCCAGCGCCTGTTCGAGCCTGGCTTCGAGCGTGCGCGCCGCGGCGATCAACGCCGCCGACACCGGGCACGGGTGGCCCTTGCAGCTCGGAACATCATTCATATATGTATTGTCTATCCTTCGTTGATGCGTGTCAAGGGCGGAAATTTCAGAATTCCACAACACCGCCAACCTTACGAAGCCTTACTGAAGGTGAGCAATTCTGCAATTCCAAATTCTGAAATTGGAAGGGCCGGGCTTTTCACCCGGCCCTCGTCCTGCTACTCCGTCTTCGCGAGGGGCTTCAGTTCCCAGCCCTTGCGGTATTCGCGGGTGAGGAGCTTGTCGGCGTCCTTGTCGTTGACGAACGTCTCCGACTTGCCGTCGAACTGGAGCTGGCGGCCCGTGCGGTACGCGATGTTCGCGAGGTGCGGGAGGGCCGACGAGAGGTGGCCTTCCAGGGCGTCGCACGTCAGCACCTTCGGATCGTTGGCGCGGATCGCATCGGCGAAGTTCTGGTAGTGCGGCGTCTCGATGCTGAAGAGCACGAGCGGGTCGCTGCCGCCCGACTCGGGCGGCGCCTCGGAGCCGGGGCCCTTCTCCGTCTTCGTCTTGCCCTTGTACGACTGCCACTTGCGGCCGTCGCCGTCGATCCACATCCAGCCGTCGGACCCGTAGAACAGGTTGCCGATCGTGACGCCGCCCTCTTCGTTGGTGGCCTCGCCGCGCGTGGCGAACTCGAGGACCGTGCCGTCGGCGTACTCGAACAACGACGTCTGGACGTCTGGCGTCTCCTGCGCCGAGGGCTCACCGTAGTAGCCGCCGACCGAGCTGGCCTTCACCGGGTGCTCCATCTTGCCGAGCCCCCAGCGCGCGATGTCGAACTGGTGCGGTCCCTGGTTGCCCGTGTCGCCGTTGCCGTACGACCAGTTCCAGTGCCAGTTGTAATGGAAGCGATTGACGTTGAACGGCGTCTTGGCCGCCGGACCGAGCCACAGGTCGTAGTCGACCTTGGAGAGATACGCGGCGTCCCACGTCGGTTCCGGACGCCCGCCGACGGCGAGCGAGTACTTCGCCCCCGGGGCGAGCGGGCCGTCGGGGTACTTGCCGATCGACGGACGCGGTTTGAAGCACAGGCCGCGCGCCATGTACACCTTGCCGATGCCGCCGTCCTTCAGGAACTGGATGGCCTGGCGTACGGCGGGACGGCTGCGGTTCATCGTGCCGACCTGCACCAGCTTGCCGTACTTCTTCTGTGCCTCGACCTGCTGGCGCCCTTCCCAGATCGTGTAATTGGACGGTTTCTCGACGTAGACGTGCTTGCCTGCCTGCAGCGCCATCACGGTCATGAGCGCGTGCCAGTGGTTCGGCGTCGCGATGATGACGCCGTCGACGTCCTTGTCGTCGAGCACGCGCCGGAAGTCCTGCACGAAGGTGGGCCTGAACGTGGCGACCTCGGCCAGGGACTTGTCGTTGACGCGTTCGGCCTCGAGGTTCAGGTCGATGTCGGCGAGCGTCTTGATTTCGACGTTCTTCAGTTTCGCGAACCCGCGCTTGAGCGCGTTGCCCTGCCCGCGCACGCCGATACTCGCGAACACGAGCTTGTCGTTGGCGCCCTGAATGCGTGTCGCGGCTCTCGCCGTCGACGGAACGAGATGGCTGCCCGCGGCAACCATTGCCGCGCTCACGCCGATCCGCGACGCAAACTCCCGCCGCGACATGCCCTTGCCTGTCTGTTGATCTGCCACGTTGGCCTCCTGTCGGGGCCAGGCGTGTCACGCCTCACCCGAACGATCCGGTGTTCCGAAGCCCGAAGTCTATCACCGCGCTCTGCCATTCGCGCACGCCCCGGACGGGGTAGAGCAGCATGAGAATGTTCAGCGTCAGGTTGTCGCGGATCAGGTAGCCGACGATGAGCTCCATCGCGACGGCGGCCACGACGATGACCCACACGGGGAGGCGGGCGGCGAGCACGAAGCCGGCGACCATGGCCGCGATGTCGCTGAGCGAGTTGATCACGCTGTCGCCGTAGTAGTCGAGCGCGATCGTCGCCTCGCGATAGCGGTTGATGACCATGTCGGTGTTCTCGAGGATCTCCCACGACCCCTCGACGGCCACCGCCGCCGCCAGCCGCAGGCCGATCGGCCACCGCCGCCCCGCGAACCAGAAAAGACCGTAGAACAGGAACCCGTGGATGATGTGCGAGAACGTGTACCAGTCGGTGAGGTGCTGCGAGTTACCGGCACTCTGCACCTGCCCGTGCCAGAGCGACACGTAGCCGCACTGGCAGATGGGCAGCCGGCCCATGAAGAGCAGAATCAACCCGGTCGCCGCCATCAACGCCCCGACGAGCGCAACGGTTCGGGGCGTGGTCAGGGAGTCGAACGAGGAGCGCACGGGGTAATGTAACCGGCAACCGGCAACCGGCAACCGGCAACCGGCAACGGGCACCGGGCACCGGGCACCGGACAGCGGGTACCAGGCGGCAGGCAACTCGGCAGACAGGATGTTATCCAAGGCCGAAGGCCGAAGGCCCAAGGCCCGACCAAGGCCGACGGCCGACGGCCGAAGGCCCAACCCAAGCCCCTGCATCGAGCGACTCAACCATGACAGACACGATCCGCGTGGCCGTTGGCCAGATGCATCCGGCGCCGTTCGATGTGGAGGCCAATCTCGCCACCATCGCGCGTCTGGTTCGTGCTGCCGCCGAGCAGGGGGCGCAGCTGCTGGTACTGCCGGAAACCGCGACGACCGGGTACTTCATCGCCGACCGGCTCGGGGAGCTCGCCGAGCCCGAAGATGGTCCGACGGCGACCCGTCTGTCCACGCTCGCACGCGACGCGAGTCTGCATCTGGTCTGCGGCATGGCGCTCGCCGAGGATGGCCGGTACTACGACGCGCAGCTCCTGTTCGGTCCGGATGGGAGCCGCCTGGCGACCTATCGCAAGGCGCACCTGTTTGCCGCCGAGCGCCGCTGGTATGCGGCGGGCGACACGCCAGTGGTGGTCGACACGGCGCTGGGACGCCTGGGCCTGACGGTCTGCTACGACCTGATCTTTCCGGAGTACATACGGACGCTGACCGCGCGCGGCGCCGAGCTGGTGATCAACAGCACCAACTGGATTGCCGACGACTGGCAGCGGGCCACATGGGACTGGAACGGGCCGATGGTCGAGGCGCTGGCGCGCACGCGCGCGCTGGAGAACGGCGTCTTCCTCGCGATGGCCAACGGCATCGGTTCGGAACTGCACTTCACCTCGCTCGGCCACTCGGCGATCGTCTCGCCTTCCGGTCAGCTGCTGGCGTCGGCCGGCACCGCAGTCGATCGCGTCATCGTCGCCGATATCGTGCGCCACAGCGCCGATCTCACGCGCTGGCGCGAGATCGCCACATACCTGCCCGATCGACGGCCGGAGCTGTACGGGGACGGGGCGTAGGGTTCGCGGCTTAGGGCGTACGGCTTACGGCTTACGGCTTACGGCTTATGGCTTACGGGAAAGGACAAAGTCCCAAAGTCTGAGGCACAGAGCTGCCAGCCCTTCTGCCCTTTTCCCTTCGTCCTTTCCCGTAAGCCGTGAGCCGTACGCCGTACGCCGCGAGCATTCGGTACACTGTCACGTGCCATTCGCTCATTTCGGACTCCATCCCAGCTTCACGCGTGCGCTCAAGGAACTCGGCTTCGCGCGACCCACGCCGATCCAGACAGATGCCATCCCGCCGGCGCTCGCCGGACGTGACGTTCTCGCCTGCGCGGCGACGGGCAGCGGCAAGACCGCCGCGTTCATCCTGCCCATCCTCCAGAAGCTGATCGACAAGCCGCGCGGGACCACGCGCGCGCTCGTGCTGACGCCCACGCGCGAACTGGCGGCGCAGATTCTCGAAGACCTGAACAACTTCGCGGTCCACACGCCCATCAGCGCGGCCGCCGTCTTCGGCGGCGTGGGCATGGGGCCGCAGGAGCACGCGTTCCGTCGCGGCGTCGACGTCATCATCGCGACGCCCGGCCGCCTGCTCGATCACTTCCGCGCGCCGTACGCGAAGCTCTCCGGCCTCGAATTCCTCGTCCTCGACGAGGCGGATCGGATGCTCGACATGGGCTTCCTGCCCGACATCCGCCGCGTGCTGAAGCACGTGCCCGCCGCGCGCCAGACCCTGTTCTTCAGCGCCACGATGCCGGCGCCGATCGTGACGCTGACGCGCGAACTGCTGCACAACCCGGCGACGATCAACCTCGCGCGTCAGGCGGCACCCGCCGTCGGGATCACGCAGGCCGTCTACCCCGTGTCGCAGGATCTCAAGGGCGCGCTGCTCGCCACGTTGCTGAAGCGCGGCGTGATGACGCAGGCGCTCGTCTTCACGCGCACCAAGCACCGTGCCGATCGCCTCACCGCGTATCTCGAGAAGCAGGGCGTCAAGGCCGCGCGGATCCACGGCAATCGATCGCAGGCGCAGCGCACGCTCGCGCTCGCCGGGTTCAAGAGCGGCGAGTTCCCGGTGCTCGTCGCGACCGACATCGCCGCACGCGGCATCGACGTGTCGGACCTCGGTCACGTGGTGAACTTCGACGTGCCCGTGGCGGCGGAGGACTACATCCATCGCGTTGGCCGCACCGGCCGCGCGGAGGCGACGGGTGAGGCGTTCACGTTCGTCTCGCGCGAAGAGGAAGGCGAGTGGCAGCAGATCGAGAAAGTGGTGGGCAAGCGCCTGCCGCGCGTGCAGCTGCCTGATTTCAACTACGCCGCCGTTCCCGACACGCGCCTCGAGATCCCGCTGGCCGAGCGCATCGCCGCGATCAGGAAGCGCAAGGCCGAGGAGCGTGCCCGCGCGCAGGCCAAGGCCGCCGCCCGCGCCGCCCGCCCGGCAGGCAGCGTGCGCGGCAGCGCCACGGGACCCGTCACGAAGCCCGGTAGTGGCCGCGGCGCAAGAAGCCATGCCCCCGCCATGCACGCCCGTCCCCACGGCGCGGACCGTCCGAAGCGCGGGCGATAACAGGTAGTCTCGGTCAGGCAATACCGATGAGGAGCTCTCGGTGTGCGGCCGGGCTCGGAGAGCCGGCCCTACCGGAGAGCCGTCATGACCTGCGTCTCCCTGAAACGCTGAAATGCCTGCATGCTGAAATTGCCAGAGTTCCACTCCGTGGAATGGCGAAATCAGCGACCGAACAAGTCGGCTATTTAGCATACGCTTACGGGTTATTCTCTCTCCATCGTGAGCATCAAGTTTGCATAGACGTGCGGTGAGGGCGCTGCGGCCTCTCGTCTTGCGACAGAAGGAGAGAACTGATCATGAAGCGAATGGCCTTCGGAGCGGTGCTTGCCGCATTCA
>CAYRAE010000141.1:0-8773 GCA_964422175.1 uncultured Luteitalea sp.
TGATGCGTCAGCTGCTCGTGCGGGTGAACATCTACAACCTGACCGACGAACTGTAAATCCGCAGCATCAACAACAACGGCGGCCGCTACAACCCCGGCCCGTCGCGCTCCGCGCTCGCATCGTTGGTGTTCGATTTCTGATACGTGCCGGCAACCGGCCGGGCTCGGAGCCGGCCTTACCTGCGGGTGAGGTCGGCCCTACCCGTTGCGGCTGCAGGTAGGGTCGGCCCTCCGGGCCCGACCGGACCGCGCGCGACCCCGCGCGTCGCGCGTCACGGCGGAGAGGGGCGCGTCGAGCGCACCATCGACGGTGTCGGCGTCACCTGGCACTACGCCCGCGTGTGGCGCTCGTGGCCGAATGGCGCCTACGCGGTGGTGATCGACCTGGAGACCGAGGGCGTGCGGCCCGGTAGTTGACCGATACCGAAGACTGACGGCTCGTGGGCGCCAGGCCAAGGGGCCAGGGCCCGCTGTCGTGTACCATCAGCCGCACATGGACCGTCGAACGTTCCTGTACAGCGTCTCCATGGGGACGTTCATCGGGCTCGCGGGTCGGGTACTGCACGCGCAGGACCACGGACTCGACGTGCTGCGCATCAAGGTGGAGCAGCCCGCCATCCCGCTCACGCCGCTCGGCATGCCCGGCCTGTTCCCCGGCCGCGTCATCGAGGCGCACAACGCCGGCGTGATCGAGCGTGGCCGCGTGTCGCAGCCCGTGGTCAGGCGCATGCTGGCGAGCGGCATGACGGCGCTCACCGGTGACGCGTCGCCCGAAGACGCGTGGCGTCGCTTCATCGAGCCGACCGACGTCGTGGGCATCAAGGTGAATCCGTCGGGGTCGCCGTTCATCGTGTCGCGTGCCGAGATCGTCCGCGAGGTGATCGCGTCGCTCCGCGCGATCGGCGTGCCGGCGGCCAACATCATCGTGTTCGACAGGAACTCGAACCAGCTCGATCTCAACGGTTACCACGTGCTGATGCCGGCGGGGGTGCGCGTGGTCGGCCTCGACGACCAGTGGACGGTCGACGGTGAGCGCCACGGCGGGTACGACCGCGACGTGTTCTGCGAGATGAACTGCTTCGGCGAGCGCGAGACGCGCTCCTATCTCGGGCGCATCATCTCGACGGAAGTGGACAAGATCATCAACATCCCCGTCGTGAAGGAACACAACGCGTCGGGGGTCACCGGTTGCCTGAAGAACCTCGCCTACGGGTCGTACAACAACGTCGCGCGCACGCACGTCGCGCCCACCACGTACACGAGTCCGGCGATCGCGGTGATGTGCGCCTCGTTGCCGGTGCGCACCAAGGCCGTGCTGCACGTGATGGACGGCATCCGCGGCGGCTATCACGCGGGGCCGTTCTCGTGGAATTCGTCGTTCCACTTCGAGCCGCGCTCGATCCTGATCGGCACCGATCCCGTGGCCGTCGATCGCGTCGAGCTCGAGATGGTCGAGCGCAAGCGGCGTGACGTGGGCGTGCCGTCGTTGTGGGATCACGCACCGACCACGCTCGGGAGCACGGCGGAGATGCAGGACGACGCGCGGAAGAACCGCTTCTATCGTCAGCCCGCGCACATTCGTGTCTCGGGCGAGCTCGGGCTCGGCCGCTGGGATCTGGAACAGATCGACCACCGCCGCGTGGAGGTGGCCTAGCATGCAGCCTGGCGTCTCCGGAAACACGCAAGTGATGGCTGACGCGTCGAACGACTGGGTGACGCTGCTCGCCGGCAGCGACCGTCGCGGCGGTATCGTGCCGCCGCGCACCGAAGCGCCTCGCGATCTGCTGTGGCGCGTCGTGCTGCCCGACGTCGTGCGGTCGAGTCCGGTGCTGGGTGGCGCGACGCTCTACGTCGCCTGCCGCGACGGCCTGCTCTACGCGCTCGACGCGGCCAGTGGGCGTGCGCGCTGGACCTTCGACGCCGGTGCGGCGCTGCGATCGACGCCGTCGCTCTCGGGCGGCCGTGTCCTGTTCGGCGCCGACGATGGACGCGTGTACGCCGTGGATCGCTCGTCGGGACGCCTGTCTTGGAGGGTGTCGCTCGGGGGCGAAGTCTGGACGTCGCCCGTCGTGCTCGGGACGCTGGTCTACGCGGGGACGACGAGCGGCGTGTTCGCGGCGGTCGACAGCGAGACGGGGCGCGTGGCGTGGACGCGGACCTTCGACGAGCGCATCACATCGACGCCGTACGCGACGGCCGACGCCGTGTACTTCGGCACCGCGGCCGGAACGGTTCGCGCGCTGGATCCGCGTACCGGACGCGACGTGTGGGTACACCAGGTGCCCGACAGCGTGTGTGGCGCGCCGGCGCTCGCCGATGGCGTGCTCGTGATCGCGTCCGAGGACTTCACGGTACGCGCGCTCGACGCGAAGACTGGTGAGCAGCGCTGGGTGGTCGAGACCGAACTCGGCGTGATTGCCTCGCCGTCGGTCGGCGCGGGCAAAGCGTTCGTCGGCGGCAAGGACGGGTACTTCTACGCGATCGATGTGCGTACCGGGACGCTCGCCTGGAAGACGCCCGACATCCGCACCATCACGTCGCCCGCCGTCGTCGTCGATACGATGGTGTGCATCCAGACCTACTACGGCGCGACGCGTGCATACCACGTGGAGACCGGCGAACCGCTCTGGGTGACCAATCTCGGCGGATCTCTTGCCAGCGCGCCGATCCTGACGCCCGACGCGATCTATCTGGTGACCGAGCGGGGCATCGTGTATGCGCTGGGGTAGCGTCCTCGTGGCCGCGACGCTGATCGCGACGGCGATCGTCACCACTGGCGCATCGGTGTCGGCGGAGCGGGACGAGCGAGGCATCGGTGGCGCGTCGCGTGCGGCGGAGCACCTCGCGCACGTGCAGCGCTACAGCATGGGCACGATGTTCGATCTGTTCGCGTATCACGCGTCGCGCGAGACGGCGGAGCAGGCTGTCGACGCCGCGTGGGCCGAGATCGAACGACTCGATCGCGTCATGAGTCACTTTCGCGACGACAGCGACCTCAGTCGATTGAATCGCGAAGGGGGACGCGGGTTCGTGACGGTCGATCCGTCGCTGCACGACATCCTCCTCTCGTCCGTGTCGTTGTCGCGCCGAACCGGTGGACGCTTCGACGTGACGATGGCGCCGGTGCTGCGCGTGTGGCAGCGTGCATTCGATGCGGGACGGCCGCCGTCTGACGCCGACGTCGCACGGGCGCAGGCGTGCGTCGGCGCTGAACACATCGAGACGCTGGCGCCCGATCGCGTGCGGTTCACGACACCGTGTACGGCCGTCGAGCTCGGTGGCGTGGGCAAGGGGTACGCCGTCGATAGAGCGCTCGCCGTGCTCGCGTCGCGAGGCGTACGCAGCGCGCTGATCAACGCCGGCGGAAGTTCGATCGGCGCGATCGGGAGGCCGCCAGACAGTGATGGCTGGCCTGTTCGTCTCGGCGCGCCGGTGACGGGACATCACGTCGCGCTGCTGCGGGATGCGTCGATGTCCACGTCGACGCAGCATCGTCGCGCGTTCGCACGCGGTGCCGGACGCTTCGGCGCCATCGTCGATCCGCGGGCGGGCGTGCCGGTTCAATCCGATGCGAGTGTCACGGTGATTGCCGCGAACGGGACCGTGGCTGAAGCCTTGACCAAGGCGCTCCTCATGACCGCACCAGACGAGGCGACAGCCATGCTCGACGCGTTCCCCGACGTGGTCGCACTCTGGATGTCTGCCGACGGCCGCCTCACGTCCGCGTGGCGCGAGTCCACGCTTTCGCTCGCCGATGCTCCCTGATATGCCGCTCGACATGCGTTCCGCTTCTCCCGTGTGGTCTGGTCTCGCGCGTGTGTGGCGCGCGGCGGCATTGATCGCGTGTCTCGCCGTGCCCGGCGTCGCAGATGCCGAGATCCTCGTGCGCTGGGATCGCCCGCGGGTTCCTGCCGTCGACGTCCTCGGCGTGCGGAGTCTCGTCGTGCCCGCGGGAACGCCTGCCGTGGCTGCCGCGATCGAGGCCGGCTATCGCGTGTACATCGAGACCGGCAGTCGCGGCCTCGGGACACTCTCGGTCCCGGCCGGCGTTGTTGGCGTGATCGTACCGGCCGACGCGAGCCCCACGCAGGTGGCGGCGCTGCGCCGACGTCTGGCGGTCGGGACGGCCGCGACACCGCCCCGCAGCGTGCGTGTGCTGGAACAGCGCGGCACGTGGCCGCACATCCGTTCGAACTGGGTGACCAGTCGCAACGGCGTGCTGCAGGTGGCGAGCAGCACCGCACAGCCGTGGCTCGCCAACAACCTCGCGCTCGTGCGCGTGGCGAAGACGGCAGCGCCTGGCGAGACGCCCCTGCTGACGTACGCCTGGGAACCGCGCCTGCCGTCGGGCGCCGACGTCGAGCCGTCGCTGCACGACTATCTCGTCGCGATTGGCGAAGCCGGCAGTGCAGGCGCCGACCTGGTGCTGCCGATCCACGAACGCCTCCAGGATCGCCTGTTGCTGGCATCGCCGGAGGCCAGAGCCTGGTGGGAGCGGATGCGGGTGGCGATCGGCTTCCACGCGTGGGATCTG
Organism: uncultured Luteitalea sp.; assembly: GCA_964422175.1. Taxonomy (GTDB): domain Bacteria; phylum Acidobacteriota; class Vicinamibacteria; order Vicinamibacterales; family Vicinamibacteraceae; genus Luteitalea. Next base: position 4,534 of record CAYRAE010000141.1, read on the forward strand.
AGCGGCTATCGACACACCGCCGACGTGGGCGTGCTTGTGAACGGCGATCCGATGCGCTGGTTCGAGGTGCTGAACCTGCTGTCGCGCCACAACCTGCCGTTCGAGCCCGCGCGCCTCGCCGATGTCGCGACGCGAGACATGGCGGCGTTCAGGCTGCTCGTCGTGCTCGACGAACCGACGCCCGCGCAAGTGGATGCCCTGCACGCGTTCGCGAAGGCGGGCGGCATCGTGGTGCTGCCCGGGCTGCCGGGGACACGCCCGTGGCAGTCGGGGGAGCCGGCGAGCCGTATCGAGGGACGAACGGCGTGGGCCATCGCGTCAGCATCCGGTGACGCATCGACGCGGTCAGGACAGATCGTCGAACTGGCGGACCCCGTCGTCGATCCGAATACCTTCGCGCTCGATATGCGCGCGCTGCTCGGCGATGATGGGCGCACCATCCAGATCTGGAACGGCATCACCGTGCTCGCACAACACGCGTCGACAGACGACGGCGCGACGTCCGTGCTGACGCTGCTGAACTACGCCGAGCAACCGGTGGAGGTGCAGGTGAGATTGCCGGGTGCGTACGCGGCCATCCATGTCGAGACGCCGGGCGCCGGCGCGCCCTCGCTGCTGCCGTTCCGCCAGCGCGGCGATCACGTGGAGTTCGTCCTGCCCGCGCTCGGCCCCGGCGCCCGCGTGTTCCTCACGCGCTAGGGGCCAGCATTCTCGTCACGTGCCGAAGTGGGTGGGGCCGGCTCTCCGAGACGGCCGTGGGGCGAGGCAGGCGCTCGTCACGCACCTGACTTGACGTGGCGTGGCATGGGCGGCCGGGCGACGTCCACTTCTGCGGCCGCCTTGGCCGCGCGTTCTCGTTCCCACCGGGCCCGAGTCGCCGCGGCGATGCGGGCTCGTCCTTCGGGTGACATCTGGCGCGTCTTCTTGGCGGCCTTGGGCGCCGGCGTCTGCGTGCGCGTGGGCTCCGCGGCTGTTCCGGCCAGTGCGGCCCGATGCCGACGAAGCGTGGCGAGTTCGGTGCCGAGCCGCTCGATCTCGGAGTCGAGTCCGCGGAGTGCGGCTTGTCTGATGATGTCGTCCATGCCGGCAAGTCTACCGCGTTCATTCTCGACACCGAGCCCGACAGGCGGCCCGACCCGTTGGAGTTGGCAAGCTACGAGAGCCCCGACCCTCCACGCCCGGCCGGGACGCGGATCGTGATCACGACGAACTCGGCAGGCTTCAGTGGCGCGAAGCCGACCACGATGGTGGCGATGCCTGTGTCGATGTCGTGCTGCGTGGTGGTGGTGCTGTCGCACCTCACGAACCAGGCTTCCTTCGGCGTGGATCCCCGGAGGGCGCCCTGCCTGAAGAGGCCGTACATGAACGTGTCGACGCTGAGACGGAGACGGGCCCACAGTGGGTCGTCGTTCGGCTCGCGCGTGGCCCATGTCGTTCCGGCGATCAGACTCTTCTCGATGAACAGCGCCGTGCGTCGGACCGGCACGTACTTCCAGTCACTCGCGAGCGCATCGGCCCCAGCGGTAGTGCGGGCGCCCCACGCGATGGGGCCGCTCGCTGGAAAGACGCGTAAGCTGTTCACTCCGCGTTCCGTGAGCCGCTTATTGTCGTTGTCGGCCAGCACGACGGTCGTACCGAGTGCGTCCGTCAGTGTCGCCTCGACACCCGCCGGCGCTTTCCATACGCCGCGGCGGCGATCCGTCCGCGCGAACACGCCCGCGATGGCGCCGCACGGTGCGAAGTCGGCTGGCCGTCCGTCCTGCAGAGGGTCCGCGCATAGCGTGCGTGGCACGTAGAGTACGGTGTTCGCGTCAGGTGCGATACCCCATGCGGCGCTGTCGATGCTGTTGGTACCGCTGACGATCTCCGATGCGCTGGTCCAGCCGATGAGCGGGTCAGCGATGAACATCGCGCGACGTGTCGCGGCATACCTGACGGCCGCCGCGCGTGTCTGCGACGAGATGTCGCTGTCGAACGTGAACGGCGGGAGGCACAGGAGATCGACGTTGTCGGCGTGCTCCAGCGCCCACAGTCCTTTCTTGTCACCTTCCAAACACTCGGCAGACACGTCATCGTCGGTGAGTGCCGCGCCGGTGCGGCTTTCGACCCTGACGATCACGGCGTCGGTCCCGCCGTTGGCGAAGAACTGGCTGACGGCGTAGCTCATCGGACATTCGCGCGAGAGGTTCCCGAACAACCGCTGGAACTCCGCGAAACCGCGGACGGGCACGGGCGTGTCGATGACACCTGCACTCGCCGCGCCCACGAACGCCGTCACCGACGTCGAGGCGCCGGCAATCAGGGGATCCCTGACGGGCACTTCGTCCACGTAGACGCCTGGCATGGTCGGGCCATGAGTCATGTCCGGCTCCTGGGAGGTCGCAGCTTTCACAACGTCCGCGCCTGCGGCAGCGAACGCCCTCTGATTCGCACGCCACGGTGTCCACTCCGGCAATGACGCATCGTCTGTTCGAACGCACGAGCAACCATGAGCCCTGGCGACCGCACCCGTTCCGCACACCCTCGAGGAAGCGCTCGCGCGTGGTCGATCGGACATCTGCCGCGCGGTGTCGCATGGCGAGTCCTGGAAGGACTCGCAGGTGGCTCCTGGACTGAAATGAGGCTAGAGTCTCGATGATGATTCAACCCTATGCCATCGGTGTGTGCAGCTGGTCGTTGCAGGTCAAGAACGTGCCCGAACTACGCGGCTTCCTGGACCAGCTCGGCGTGAACGTGATCCAGATTGCCTGCGGAGATCCGCACCACGCGTCGTGGGACGAGGGCGACGACATGCCGGCGGCGGCGCTCGCGGCCGGTTTCGACATCCACGCGGCGATGGTCGGGTTCCCGGGCGAGGACTACACGACGCCCGACACGATCAAGGCGACGGGCGGCTTCGGCGATCCGGCGACACGCCCGGCGCGGCTCGAGACGCTGAAGTGGGCGCTGACGCGCACGACCGCGTTGGGTGTCGATCGCCTGACCATGCACGGCGGCTTCATCCCCGACCCCGGTGACGATGGGCGGAAGGGCTTCCTCGACACGCTCGGCGAGGCCGCGGCGCTCGCGAAGGTGCACGGAATCACGCTCGGCCTCGAGACAGGCCAGGAGACGGCCGACCTGCTGCGCCGCACGCTCGACGATCTGCGGTGCGACAACGTCAAGGTCAACTTCGATCCCGCCAACATGCTGCTCTACGACATGGGCGACCCGATCCGCGCCGTCGAGATCCTCGGACCCGACATCGCGACGGTCCACTGCAAGGACGCCTTGCGCCCGACGACGCCGGGGACGTGGGGCCAGGAGGTGCCGCTCGGCGAGGGCGCGGTGAACATGGCGCTGTTCATCGAGACGCTGAAGAAGGTCGGCTACACCGGGCCGCTCGTGATCGAGCGCGAGGTGGGAGACCAGCAGGGGCGGCTCGCCGACTGCGCGCACGGGATCCGCGTCCTGCGCGACATCCTCGACGCGTGACGTCTCCGGCGGGTTCGGCTACGAGCGACGCGCGTCCGAACCGCCAGTCAGACTGAACGGCAACCGCGCGCCACCGATGGCCAGCGCCACCAGCCCACCCAGCACGGGTGGGCCGTACCCGTTCCAGAGGTAGCTGTACTGAAGCAGAACGCCCATCGCGAAGTGGAAGTTCAGCACCATGAAGAGGCCCACGACAGCGGCAAGGCGCGTCTGGAATCCGACGAGGAGGGCCACGCCTGTGGCGAGTTCTCCCGCGACGACCAGGCGCGCGAAGAAGGGGGCGCCGGGAATCGCGATCGTCCGCAGGTACCAGCGGCTCGGCGCCGGACTGGTTCCCAGCCACTCGTTGAGCTGTCTGGTCAGGTGACTGCCGTCGCTCACCCATTCGAGCTTGTCGAGGCCCATGAACAGGAAGAAGACGCCGAGAAACAGCGACAGGATCCGAAGTCCTGTTGCGCTCGAACCTGGAGTAGTGGGAAGGGCCATACGACATATCTCCCGGCTGAGAGCTGCCGTGGCGATGCCACGTCGCTGTGCGACGTGGCACGCCCGGCAGGGCTCGACCGCGGCGGCGAGCCGGAGGCGGAGCCGCGCGGCTGAGAGCTGCCGTGGCGATGCCACGTCGCTGTGCGACGTGGCACGCCCGGCAGGGCTCGAACCTGCGACCCCCGGCTTAGAAGGCCGGTGCTCTATCCAGCTGAGCTACGGGCGCGTGCGGGTCAGATTATCTCACCGTGCGTCGTGCTGACGCCCCGTGAAGGCATGC
>CAYRAE010000142.1:0-8764 GCA_964422175.1 uncultured Luteitalea sp.
CCCTTCAGGTCCTCCGGGACCGCCTCATGACCATCTCGGTGGACACGCCGCCCCCTGTAGGATGAAGGAGAATCCCGCATGGCGACCAGGGGCGACGCACGGGACCTCGGGCGCTGACGAAGGAGACCGGTATGATCCTGGGCTTTGTCGAGCACGTGCTTGCCAACACGGTTTCGGGCTGGGTCATGAACAGTGCCGCGGGGAAGCGGCTCCGGCTGCGCCTGCTGGAGGGCGAACACGAGATCGGCGAGACCGAGGCGTCGATCAGGCGCGAGGATGTGGCCCGTCACTACGCCCTGCCCGACACGTCGGATGCGACCTTCGGCTTTGCCTTTTTCCCACCGCCAGGACTTGATCCGGACAGGTTGCGCGTCGAGGTCTGCTCCGACGGCGTATGGACACCGCTGCGACGGCTGGAAAGCCCCGCGCAACGGTATCAGACCTTCCACGGTGCGGGCTCCTCCGATTCCCCGGCAAAGCTCGCGGCGCTGAGGCTGGAAGAGCTGGAGCAAAGCCCGGGCCTTCCTCCCCTGCACGGCAAGCGCGTGCTGGACCTGGGCTGCAACGAGGGGTTCTTCTGCCGCACGGCAGTCGAGCAGGGCGCGACGCGGGTGCTGGGCGTGGACCAGTCGCGGGACGCCATCGAGGCGGCACGCCGACAGGTTCCCGAAGCGGAGTTCCTCGAGGCCTCATGGTGGGAGGTGCACAGCGGTACCTTCGATGTGATTCTCTTCCTGTCGGCCATCCACTACGAGAGCCGTCCCTGCGAGTTGCTGCGGCATCTGTCGACCCTCCTTTCGCCCGAGGGCACGCTGATCCTGGAATGCGGGATGTGGGACCATGCGCCACGGCAGGGCTGGCAGGCCGTGAACCGGCATGACGGGTTGAAGCGCTATCCCACGCGCAGCTATCTGCAGAACACGCTGCTCGCGGACTACGCATGGCGTGCGATCGGACCGAGCGTGGAGCAGGCCGGCGATCCGATTGACCGGTATGTCTATCACTGCCGCAGACGCAAGCCTGCCGTGATCCTCCTCCATGGCGAGAGCAGGATCGGCAAGTCGACGATTGCCCGGGCGATCGAACACGACCAGAACGTCTACAGCACGGATGATCTGCTGCACCAGCTTTTCCATGGTGCCCACTACGCCGGACTGCGGATCCGGGACGCCATCGCGAGGACCTGCCGGGATGGCCCGCCCGTCACGGCCAGCGAGATGATCGAGGTGATCGCGGGGCTGGATCTCATCGGGGATTTCGGCGACCTCCTCGTCGAGGAGCTCCCTCTGGATCTAGATGTGGCCATCGTCGAAGGCCACGCCCTGTCGAACCCGGACCTGAGAGAACACCTGATCCGCAAGCTGCGAGACAGGGGGGCGACGTGCTGGGAGATGACCTCAGCCGATGAAAGGACCGCATCCTCACCTTGCGCCCGGTCTCCGATCGGCTAAGCTGGCGCACACCAGGGTGGCATGTGAAGGCATGCCCATCTTCTTCATGGCTGATGCGCGCGTCGTGACGTGGGGCGCTCCGATGCTGCCCGATCCGGACCGGCTGGCCTCGCTGATGGGCGAGGCGATTGCCGCCGGGCGGCTCGCCAACGGTGGTACCCTGCACGACCGTCTCGAACGCGCGCTCGAGGAACGTTCGGGCGGCTGCCGTGTCACGCTGACGTCGTCGGGCACGATGGCCGTGATGCTGGCGCTGCGCCTGGGACACCTGCCCGAGGGGGCCGAGGTTGTCACGACGCCTCTCAGCTTTGCCGCCACCGTGCAGGCCATCGCCTGGTGCGGGCTCCGCCCCGTCTTCGCTGACGTCGAACCCGACACACTCACGCTGTGTCCGCGGGCGGTCGAGGCGGCGATCACACCCAGAACCGCGGCCATCCTTCCGGTCCACCTGCTCGGAGTGCCGTGCGACGTCGAGGCGCTCGCCGCGGTCGCGCAACGTCACGGACTGTGGCTCGTCTACGACGCCGCACACGCGTTCGGCCTGACAGTCGACGGCCGGCCGATTGCCCGATACGGCGAGGCCTCGGCGTTCTCGCTCCATGCGACCAAGCTGCTGCACACCGGTGAAGGCGGCTTCGTGGCCACCGGCAGCGAGGGCGCCCGGGATCGTCTGCGCCGGATGCGCAACTTCGGGCTGGACGCCGGCCGCCTGGCCGGCCCGGGTATCAACGGCAAGCTCTCCGAGATCCAGGCGGCCCTGGGACTGGCACTGCTGCCGGATCTGACGGCCGAGATGGCGGCCCGAGACGCGCTGCGCGCGCACTACGATGCGGCGTTTACCGGGGCACCAGGAATCCGCGTCCACCCCACGCGCCAGGGCGCAAGCCGCAGCCTGACGTTCTACGCCCTGCGCGTAGCGCCGGCGGCGCGTGAGCGGGCGCTTCGCGCACTCGCCGACGCCAACATCCACGGCCGCGGCCATTTCCCGCTGCTGTGCGGCCCGGGCACGCCATACTCAGGAGCGCCCATCGCCACCACGAGGCGCTCGCCCATCGCGCCGGCGGCCGGACCGGAACTTCTCAGTCTGCCGTTCCACGGCCGCGTGACCTCGGAGGATGCACGGATGATCGCGTCGATTGTCAGACAGTGCAGCGTGGACGAAGGACACGTGCCGTGAAGGGCGTCACCACATTCGACGACATCGTCGTCGTCGGCTCGCGCGGCACCAGCGTGATGATCGTCGACGATCTGATGGGCCACTGGGGCGCGCGTGTCCGCGTCCGGGCGGTGCTGGACGAAGTGGAGAATGGCCATCGGCATCCGAGTCTGGGTGTGCCCGTCGTGTCGCGTGACGCCCGTCTGGCGCACTACGCCGATGTTCCCGTCCTGATAACCGTCTCCGACCCGCGGTTGCGCCGGCGCATGTGTGCGGATCTCGCGGCGGAGGGGGCGACGTTCGCGACCGCCGTCCATACCGAGTCGTGCCATGTGGACTCGAGCCTGCAGGCCGGCCCCGGGACCGTGTGTGCGCCGTATGCACGAGTGGGGCCGAATGTCCGCGCCGGAGCGGGCACGCTGATCCTGTCGACCATGGTCGCCCATGACGTCGAGATCGGCGACTACAGCTGGCTGGGGCTGCAGTCCCTGGTGCTCGGCCACGTGACCATCGGCGAAGGCGTGACGATTGCGCCTGGCGCGGTCGTCAGGAACGGGACAGCGCGCCGCCGGCTGCGGATCGGAGCCGGGGCCGTCATTGGTGTCGGGGCGGTGGTGGTGGGCGATGTGGCACCTGGCGCGAACCTCATCGGCAATCCGGCGGTGACGCGCCGTCAGTGGATCAGGCTCCGCCGGCTGCTGGGCGCCCCATGAGCCGTGTCGACAGCGCGTCCACATAGGGTCCGAACGCGCTCGCCTGCCGCACCATTCTCCGCAGGGCCCGGCGGCTTGCGGGAGTGATGGCGGCCGCGGCGGCCAGCGCGGTCTTCGCGAACACCTCGACGTCTCCGGGCGGAACGAAGGACCCGAAGTCCTCGGCGATGCCCATGAGCCCGATCTCCGCCGCATAGCCGACGGTGGGCGTGCCGACGGCAGCGGCATGCACGGCGGTTCCCGGCCCGGGATCCTGACGCGACGTCAGGAGATAGACGTCGGCGGCCCGGTACCAGGCCAGCGACTCCGGCACGAATCCCGGAAGTGTGAGATCCAGCCCCCGTCTCAGCGCGGCATCTGCCAGCGGCCTGGCCCACGAGTCCAGCGAGCCCAGCCAGACGAAGCGTGCATCGGGGCGATCGATGGCGATGCGCTCCGCTGCCTCGATGAACAGATCGAATCCCTTGCGTCGATCCGCGTGGCCGGCGCCGATGAAGACGACACGCGTTCCGCCATTCAGCCGGTGGCGCACGCGCCGAAACGCACCAAGCGGTGTACGCGGCAGCACGAGACCCGGGCGGAGAACGTCTACAGCCCCCAGATGCTCCTTCAATCCGTCCGCGATGGGCGGCATCGACACGACGATGTCCACCTTCGCCCGTCGCGCCGCGACGAGATGGGCCAGGAGTTGCTGGTCCTGGATGGATCCGGCGGTCTCGTTCACCAGCACGAGGCAGCGGTGCCCCGCTGCGGCCAGCACCGGGGCCATCCCTGCGGCAGCCGCGGTCGTGATCACGACGGGTGTCCGCGGCGGCAGGCCGTCGGCCAGCCCCGCAGGCGTCCACCCTTCCCCGAGGAGCACGACAGGGCCGATCGCCCTGAACTGCCCGATCAGCGGTCCGCCCCACTGGAGCGCGAACAATGGCTGCTCTCCACGCGCGGCCAACCCGCGCGCGATGTCCATCGTCAGGATCGGTACGCCGGCCGGCTGGGCATCACGGGCGCACAACAGCACCGGGCGTGTCATGCCCGCGGTGATCCGCGCCGCCTCCTCTCTCGACTGCTCGCGCGACCTTGGTACCACACACGGCAGGTGACCGGCCGCCCGGCCCGCGATCACGAAGTCGCGAAACGGATACTCCGCTTCCAGGGCCAGGTAGCAACGCTGGTAGAAGTCCGCGTCGAACGAGGCGGATGGCGAGCGCACCTCCTTGTCGCCGAGCCTGAAGAAGTGCAGCACCGCGCGTGAGCCCAACTCGTGCAGGTCCGGATACCTCGCACGGTAGTACACGGGATCGATCAACGGATGCGGTTGGCGCACGTCGTCCGCGCCCAGGCGCATCAGAAAGTCTTCCACCGTGGTGCGGGCCCCATGGGCCTGCCAGTCGGGGTATCGGGACTGATAGTAGCGCGTCGAAAAGTATGGACTCGGGTCGATCCCCGCGCGATCGCCTTCGGCGATGTAATGCGCCAGCGTCCCTGTCGGTCCCAGGCCGCTGTTCGTGCGATAGAAGGATTCGTCGAAGACAGCTTCGTACATGGCGCACTCCTGCGGGACCCCGGACGAACAGTCGACACGAAGCCAGCTCATGTTGACACCTCCGTTGGAGGCGGTCTACCCTCTGCGAAAATGCACGATCCGCCTCCCGTCTCCTCGGACCTGCGACACGGTGATTCCCTCCGGACTGCCGGCGTGGCCGTATCCGAGATGAACGCTGACGGGCCGGCCGCGGCCGAGGACATCGTCAACCTCTACACAATCTTCCTTGGCCGTGCTCCTGAAGAAGAGGCTGTTGCCGGTCATCTTCAGACACGGGTCCGGACTGTGGCCGACGTCGTCATTACGTCGGCGGAATTCGCCGGGCGTATCCATGCCGTGTCTGCCGGGGCGGCGCGCACGGGGGCGGACCGTACGCTGTCGCGAGACGCCGTGGAATGGCTGCAGCGCCGCTTCGGGCTGAATCTCGTGCCGACGGGGGCCACCGGTGCGTTGGCAGCGCTGTCCGCGCTGCTCAAGACGGACCTGCACCTGTGGACGACGTTCCGGAACCGGTTCGGCAGGCGCGCGCCGGATCTTCTTGCCCAACTCGGACGGTCGCCTGCGCCGGCCACCACGCGCTGGATCGGCTGTATCGAAGTGTGCTCGGAGGCGCTGATTCAGGGCTGGGTGCAACGCGAGCCCGACACCGGCCCCGTGCGGCTCGCGCTGTACATCAACGGCATGCTGCTGGCGACGACAGAGGCGACGGTGTTCCGCCAGGACGTGGGCGACGCCACCGGGCAGTCGGGGATCTGTGGTTTCCATCTCCGACCGAGGCTCGGCACCTACCTGATGCGCCAGCCTCGCCTCGTCCTCACGTTGCGCGACGCCGACACCGGCCAGACGATCCCGCTCTCGGGCGAACTGACGGGGTTTCGCGACCGGGATATCGCCGAGCATCTCGATGGCGTCGCTCGCGGCGACCCGGACGGCGTCTCCGCCGCCGCGCCGGACGACGCGCTCGTGAACTTCGTCCGGGCATCGGCCGTTCCGGTCGAGCGCTACGCCATCTTCCGGGCGCTTCACCGTCCTCCCGCACCTCCGCCTCTTCCGCCGGACGCGTCGCCTGCGATCAGCGTCGTCGTCCTTCTCAGTCGGGGACGACGCACAGTGCCTGCCGCGATCAGGAGCCTTCGCGCGCAGGCCTACCCACGATGGCAGGCCGTGCTCGTCGCGGGTCCCGGTTCGGCCGCGCTCGCGTTCGACGACCCCGCGCTGCACGACACGCGCACCGTCGTCGTCGCCGGAGGGGACGAAGACGACGAGGCGGCACTCCGCAACATCGGACTCGGCGCGGCCTCGGGTGACTATGTCTGCGTCGTGCAGGAGGATGATGTCCTGGATGCCGAGGCCCTGGGGTGGATCGCGTATGCGGCGCACACCACGCGGGCCCGGCTGCTGTACACCGACGACGCCGCCTACGAGGCGGTCGGGGACCACCGGCGGCTGCTCGTCCCGCGCTTCAAGCCGGCGTTCGACTACGACCTGCTGCTCGCCACGCAGTACGCCGTGTCTCCACTCGTCGTGGCGCGGGATGATGCGCGCGCGATTGGCGGCTTTCGCTCGATGCCCACGCGGGCCTCGGATCTCGATTTCCTCCTGCGCCTCCTCGAGTACGACGATGCCATCCCTGTCGTACACCTGCCGCTCGCGCTGATCGATCGGCCTGCGGACGCCGGTGGCATCGCCGGGGACGAACGCGGTGACCTGGACGCCATCGACGATGTGATCAGCGAGCACTTCAGGCGGACCGCGATGCCCGCCGTGCTGGCGCCGCCGCCGGCCGCGGACTTCCTGGATGATCGGCCTGCCGGCAGACGGGTCCAGTGGCTGTCGACGCGGCCGGATGCGACGCTGGCGATCATCATCGTGACGAGAAACCGGGTCGACCTGCTGCAGCCCTGCATCGAGAGCCTCAGGCGAACGATCGCCGTCCCGTCGCGCACCGAGATCATCGTCGTCGACCACCAGAGCGACGCTCCGCTCACGGTGTCGTACCTGGCATCCCTCGAACGGCTTCCAGGCGTGCGCGTGCTCTCGTTCCAGGAGGAGTTCAACTGGTCCCGGGCGAACAATCTGGCCGCGGCCAGCACGAATGCGGACCTGCTGCTCTTCATGAACAACGACATGGAGATGATCACGCCGGCATTCGACCTCGTCGTCCGGGGCGTGCTCGATCGCCCGGACGTCGGTGTGGTCGGCGCCTTGTTGCTCTATGACGACGGCTCAATCCAGCACGCGGGCACGGCCGTCGGCGTGGGCGGCACGGCCGCGCACGTGGGGGTCGGGCACACCCCGGGCGACGCGGAGGGTTTCGATGCGCACCTCGCCACGCATGGGGTCGCCGCCGTCACCGGCGCGTTCCTCGGCATCCGCCGGACGGATTTCGAACGCGTGCAGGGCTTCGACGAGGCCGGCCTGAAGGTGACCTTCAGCGACGTCGATCTGTGTCTCAAGGTCCGCGCGCTCGGCGCGCACGTCATCTACACGCCTGCCATTCGCTGCTTTCACTACGAGTCGGCGACGCGGGGCTCGGACACCGGGGACCCGCTTCGCATCAGCCGGGCCGAACGCGAGTCGGCGCTGCTGGCGAGCCGCTGGCGACACGAGATCCTCTTCGATCCGTTCTACAACCCGTCGTTCTGCCGGGACTCGCCGGTCCACGCAGCGGTCCGCATTCCGTCGGCCCGCACGGTGTCGGCCTATCTCGTCCGGCAGACGCTGTGGCTGGAACGACGGCGGCGGCGACGCATCCTGCCCGGTCACCCGGGCAGCCCCCTTCCGGACGTTCCGCATCGCCACGGGTCGGCATTCGACCCGCATCATGGGCTCGCAGACGCGGACTCCCGGTAGCGCCACAGGGTTCCACCGGCAGGCGGCGCTCCCCCGGCGCACGGCACGTCCACACTGACTCAGCGAGGAACTCTCATGGTCTCGTTCTCGTCCGCGATGCAACCGGCGGTCAGCATCATCGTCACGGGCTGGAAGGATGCGCCGAGCCTGTGTGAGTGCCTGGCGACGCTGAACAGACATGTCCCGTCCAGGATTCCGCATGAGGTGATCGTCGTTCTCAACGAACCCACCGATGCGCTCCTCGCCAGGCTGCGTGCCTCGGTGTCGGGCATCCGCGTGCTGCACTTTCGCGGCAACCTCGGCTTTGGCGGCGCTGTCAATCACGGGGTGTCGATCGCACGCGGCGGGGTGTTCGTGTTCCTCAACGACGATTGCTTCGTCGAACCGCTCTGGCTCGAAGAACTGCTCGCAACGGTCGAACGCCACGAGCGCTGCGGCGTCGTGGGCAGCACGTTCCTGCACCCCGACGGCAGCCTGCAGGAGGCGGGGTCGGTCATCTGGGCGGATGGTACGACCGCCGGCATCTCCCAGGCCGCCGGGGCGTCCTGCGCCGAGTTCGCACGCCGGGTGGACTATTGCAGCGGCGCATCGTTGCTGGTCCGCGCCGAGACCTGGCGCGCCGTAGGAGGCCTCAGCGACGAGTACTATCCCGCCTACTACGAAGACGTCGATTTCTGCCTGCGCGCGGCCGACCTCGGATGGGAGGTCTGGTATCAGTCCGGGTCGCGCGTCAGGCACACGCGCTCGGCCAGTACATCGGACATGCTGAAGACGTTCCTCATCCAGCGGGCACGAGCCGTCTTCACCACGCGCTGGGCCGAGCGGCTCGCCGAGCGGGCACCTGCACGCGCGATCGAGGAGGCCATCTGGCTCGGGATGGGCCGCCCCATTCGCGTTCTCGTCATCGACGACGAACTGCCTGACCCGGGACGCGGCTCGGGGTATGGCCGGATGTTCGACGCCCTGATCACGCTGGCGGCCAGTCCGGAACTCCACGTGGCCTTCCATGGACGGCTTCCGTCGTGCGCGGATCGCGGGGCGTTCTCACGAC
>CAYRAE010000143.1:0-8745 GCA_964422175.1 uncultured Luteitalea sp.
TCATGAGTGCGCTGCTCTCGACGCTGGCGCTCGCCGCCTCCGTGCTGGCCCTCGTGGGGTTATATGGACTCGTGGCATACGCGGTGCGTCAGCGCGAGCGGGAGATCGCCATCCGTGTGGCGATCGGCGCCGGACCGGGCCGCATCACGCGTCTGTTCCTGAGACCAGCCAGCGTGGTGCTGGTGGTCGGGCTGACGTTCGGTGTCGGAGGCGCGCTCATGACCGGCCGTCTGCTCGCAACGCAACTCGTCGGCGTGGCGAGCGCCGATCCCCTGGCGCTCGCCGGAAGTTGTGTCGCCTTCGCCCTCGTCGCGCTCGCGGCCACATGGTGGCCGTCACACCGCGCCGCCAGCACCGATCCCGCACAGGCGTTGCGCGGACAGTAGAACGGTCCGGCAACCGGCAACGGGCAACCGGAAAGAGGCGCCCGCGCTATTGCGGCAGCAACAGGTCCGGGGCGGGGTCGCCGAAGATGTAGTGGTTGAACCAGAGCAGGTTGTGCTGCATGGTGGCGCGCATGGACTTCGGCTTGGTGATGCCGTGGCCGAAGCCCTTGTAGACCACCATTTCCACGGGTACACCGCGATCTTCGAGGCCCTGGCGCAGTTCGTACGCGTTGGCAATCGGCACGCGGCGATCGAACTCGCCGTGCTGGATGAGCGTGGGCGTCTTCGCGCCCATCACGTGCGACATCGGCGACGTCTTGCGATAGATCTCCGCGTCCTTCGCCGGGTCCGCGCCGAGGTACTGGATCGTGAACGGCGTGATGTCGGTGTTGTAGTAGTACGTCGCCCAGTTCGAGATCCCCGCGCCCACCGAGATCGCCTTGAATCTCGTTGTCGACGTGGTCAGGAACGCCGAGATGTAGCCGCCCTGGCTCCATCCCATGCATCCGAGCCGCTCCGGATCGACGATGCCTTTGGCGATGAGCGCATCGATGCCTGACAGCACGTCCCACGCGTCGCCCACGCCGAGGTTGCCCACGTTCAACTGTCTGAAACGCTGGCCGTAGCCGGCGCTGCCGCGGTAGTTCACCTTCAGCACGAGCGCGCCCCGCGCGGCCCACAGATCGACGGGGTAGTAGCGTGCGTCGACCGCCTGCGGCCGATCGATGCCCGTCGGACCGCCGTGAATCACGCACAGCAGCGGATACTTCCGCGTCGGGTCGAAGTCTCGCGGCTTGGCGAGGATGCCTTCGATCGTCTCGCCATCCCGACTCTTCCACGACACCACGTCACGCGTGGCCAGCGTCCAGTCGCTCAGCACCTTCGATCGCGACGTCAGGGCGCGGGGCGCGAACGGTGCGAGGCTCGTCACGTTCACCTCGGGCAGCGTGGTGGCCGACGAGGACGAGAACGCGAGCGTGCGGCCATCGGCAGTGAACGACGCCGACAGCAGGAGGAGCGCATCGGGCGACGAGACGCGGGTGATGGCGCGCGTCACGGGATCGACACGGAACAGGTGCGCCGCTGTCTTCTGCAAGGCGCTGATGTAGAGGCCCGCAGGCGTCCAGGCGACGAGCCTGGCGTCCTCGTCGAGCGAGTCGGTGACGGACGTCGGTGTGCCGCCCGTCGCATCGACGATCGCCACGCGCGTGTTCGCGTGGAAGAAGCGCGGCTCGCGCATGGCCGACGAGAACGCGATGCGCGTGCCGTCAGGCGACCAGCGCGGCGACGTGTCCGGACCGTCCTGCGTGACGAGCTGTCGCACGGCGTCGCTCGCGAGATCCAGCACGTAGAGATCCGACGAGCCGGTGTCGATCAAGTCCGGCGTGCGCGTCGCGGCGAATGCCACGCGTGCCCCGTCCGGCGATACGTCGAAGCCCTGCACGTGTCGCGTGGTGCCCGACGTGCGCTGTCGTCCCTTGACCGGCGCGGTGAACGCGTCGGTCGCCGTCAGCGTCCAGAGGTGTGCGTATCGGTAGTCCCGATGGACGACGGTGAAGTCGCCGTAGGTGTCCTTGCGCGTCTTGTCGGCGGGGTCGTCGCCTTCAGGTGCGCTGAAGACGATCGTCCTTCCGTCGCGCGCCCACGCGTGATTGGCGATCGACGCGTCGTGGCGCGACAGCGTGAGGGCTTCGCCGCCGTTGGGCCTGATGGCCTGGATCTGCGTCTTGCCGTCGACTGTTCGCAGGAACGTGATCCACACACTGTCCGGCGACCACTCGATGTCGCTCACCGACTCGGTGCCGCGCGTGAGCGGCACGACGGTACCGGACGATACGTCGGCGACCATCAGTTGCGTGATGAACGCGTCCTTGTCCCAGTTGGTGGTGGTCTCTTCGTAGGCGACCCAGCGTCCGTCCGGCGAGATCTGGACGCTGCCGACAGATCCCAGGGTGACGAGATCGTCGATGGTGGGGACGCGAGGCGTGCCGCCGGTCGTCTGGCCGGCGGCGGCACCTGTGAAGATCGGCAGGAACGCCGCGAGAGTGACGGCAAGAAATGATCGGACGTGGGGGCCTGGCATGCGCATCTCCGTGAAGACACGCATTGTAGGCGAGCCAGCGCCCCCGACGCGTCCTAGCCCTGGACGGGCGCGTTCTGTTCCTGCGGCTTGTGTGTGACGGGGTTCAGGAAGGGCATCATCGCGCGCAGCTTCGCGCCCACGTCCTCGAGCGTCTGCGTCTGCTCGTCGGCGCGGACCTTGTTGAACCACGGCCGGCCCTGCTCGTTCTCGTCGATCCACTTGCGGGCGAACGTCCCGTCCTGGATTTCGGCGAGCACCTGCTTCATGGCCGCGCGTGTCTCGTCGGTGATGATGCGCGGACCCGTGTAGTAGTCGCCGGCCTCGGCCGTGTCGCTCACCGAGTAGCGCATGTAGTTGAGGCCACCGCGATACATCAGGTCGACGATCAGCTTCAGCTCGTGGAGGCACTCGAAGTACGCGATCTCGGGCTGATAGCCAGCCTGGACGAGCGTCTCGAAGCCGGCCTTCACGAGTTCGGCGGTGCCGCCGCACAGAACGGCCTGCTCGCCGAAGAGGTCCGTCTCGGTCTCCTCGGTGAACGTCGTCTCGATCACGCCCGCGCGCGTGACGCCGATGCCCTTGGCATACGACATGGTCAGCGCGCGCGCGTGGCCCGTGGCGTCCTGATGGATCGCGATGAGGCCGGGCACGCCGCCGCCTTCCTCGAACACTTCACGCACGCGGTGGCCCGGCGACTTGGGGGCGACCATCGTGACGTCGACGTCGGCCGGCGGCACGATCGTGCCGTAGCGGATGTTGAACCCGTGCGCGAACATCAGCATCTTGCCGGCGGTGAGGTTCGGCGCGATGTCCTTCTTGTAGAGCGAGGGCTGCACCGTATCGGGGGCGAGCAGCATGATGACGTCGGCTTCCCTGGCCGCGTCTGCCACGCTCACCACGCGCACGCCGGCGGCCTGTGCCTTGGCGGCCGACGCGCTGCCGGCCCGCAGGCCGATGCGCACGTCGACGCCGCTGTCCTTGAGGTTCAGCGCATGCGCGTGTCCCTGCGATCCGTAGCCGATGATCGCGACCTTCTTCGCTTGAATCAGTGAGAGGTCAGCGTCGTTGTCGTAGAAGATTTTCGCAGCCATGTGTAAGTGAGTTCTTGAAATGCCGAATGCCGAATGCAAGGTTGCAGCCGAACGCCGAACCCTTTTTCCTTTTGCCGTAAGCCGTAAGCCGTAAGCCCTGAGCCGCCGTTACACCGAATGCGACAGCACGTCGTCTTCGGCCTGGGCGGCGCTCAGATCCTGCGTGACGTCGGGCGGGGTACTGGCCGTGCCGGTGCCGCGCAACATCGCCAGGCGCCCCGTGCGCGCGATCTCGAGGATGCCGTACGGTTCGAGCACCTCGATCAGGCTCTCGACCTTGTCCTCGTTGCCGGTGATCTCGATGACGAGCGACTCCGGCGAGACGTCGATGATGCGCGCCCTGTAGATCGGCGCGAGCTGGAAGATCTGCGCGCGCGTCTCGGGCGTGGTCTTCACCTTGAGGACGGCGAGTTCCCTGAAGATCGACGGCTGGCGCGTGACGTTGTCCACGCGCAGCACCTCGAGCAGCTTGTAGAGGTTCGCCTCGATGCGGCGGGCGCCGAGCTCGTCGGCCTCCACCGCGATCGTCATCCGCGACACCCCAGCCGTCTCGGTGTGGCCGACGGTGATCGAGTCGATGTTGAAGCCGCGGCGCCGGATCAGCCCGCTCACGCGGGTGAGGACGCCAGGGTGATCTTCGACGAGCACCACGAAGGTGTTCATGCGTCAGCTCCGGTTTCGATGATGGCGCTCGGGCGCCGGATCATGTTGTGCAGGTCGTTGCCCGCCGGCACCATCGGGTACACCGAATCTTCCTGCTCCACGCGGAAGTCGATGAGCACCGTGCCCTGGTGGCCGCTCGCGTCGCGCACCGCCGGTACCACTTCAGCTCGCGAGGTCACCTGCACGGCCTTCAGGCCGAAGGCCTGCGTGAGCTTGACGAAGTCGGGGTTGACCAGCGGCGTGGCGGCGTAGCGGCGCTCGTAGAAGAACTCCTGCCACTGCCGCACCATCCCGAGGAAGCCGTTGTTGATGATCGCGATGTTGATGTCGATGCCTTCCTGCGCGATCGTCGCCAGTTCGCACATCGTCATCTGGAAGCCGCCATCGCCGACCACCACCCACACCTCGGCGTCGGGCCGCGCGACCTTCGCGCCGATCGCGGCAGGCAGCGCGAAGCCCATCGTGCCGAGTCCGCCCGACGTGATGAGCGAGCGGCGGCTCTCGTGCTTGTAGTACTGCGCTTCCCACATCTGGTGCTGGCCGACGTCGGTGACCACGATCGTGTCGCGGTCGCGCGTCTCGCGCCACAGGTCGTTGATGACGTGCGCGGCGTAGAGGTGGCCGTTGTCGGGCAGGTTCTGGATGTCGCGAACGGCCGAATCGCCCTTGAGCATCGAGATGTAGGCGATCCAGTCGCTGCGATCGCGCGCCTCGACGCGCGGCATGAGCTGCTCGATCGTCTGGCGCAGGTCGCCGACCAGGCCCACGTCGACGCGGACGTTCTTGTTCAACTCCGCGGGGTCGATGTCGATGTGGATCTTCTTCGCGTCGGGCGCGTACGTCCGTACGTTGCCCGTCACGCGATCGTCGAAGCGCATCCCGAAGGCGAGCAGGAGGTCGGCTTCCTGGATGGCGGTGTTGACCCACGCCTCGCCGTGCATGCCCATCATGCCGAGGTTCAGCGGATGACTCGCCGGGATCGCGCCGATGCCGAGCAGCGTCGTCGCGATCGGCACGTTGGCTTGTTCGGCGAACTTCAGCACCGTCTCGCGGGCGCCCGACAGCTCGATGCCGCGGCCGGCGAGGATGATCGGGCGCTTGGCCGAGTGGATCAGTTCGATCGCTTCATCGACCTCACGCGTGCTCGGCGTGTGCGACGGACGATAGCCGCGCAGCTTCGGCTCCTCCGGCCACACGAACTCGCACGACGACTGCTGGCAGTCCTTCGTGATGTCGATCAGCACGGGACCGGGACGGCCCGACCGTGCCACGTAGAACGCTTCACGTACCACGCGCGCCACGTCCTCGGGACGCGTCACCAGGTAGTTGTGCTTGGTCACAGGCAGCGTGATGCCCGTGATGTCGGTCTCCTGGAAGGCATCCGATCCGATCGCCTTGCTGCCCACCTGGCCGGTGATGCAGACGATGGGGACCGAGTCCATCATGGCCGTGGCGATACCGGTGACCATGTTGGTGGCGCCGGGCCCGCTCGTGGCGATCGCGACGCCGACCTGGCCTGTCGCACGCGCATAGCCGTCGGCCATGTGCGTGGCGCCCTGCTCATGGCGCACCAGGATGTGACGGATCGGGTAGTCGAGCATCGCGTCGTACGCCGGCAGGATCGCGCCGCCGGGGTAGCCGAACACGCAGGTGACGCCTTCGCGCACCAGGCTCTCCCACAGGATTTGGGCTCCGGTCTTTTTCATGGCTTGGGGCTCACGATTTACGGCCTATGGCTTACGGCTTACGGCTTATGGAAAGGCGAAAGGCCAAAGGTTCAGGAATGCAGGGCGGGGGCCGGCCGCGTGATGGCGCCTTCCGACGCCGATGAAACGAGGCTGGCGTACTTGGCCATGACACCAGTGGTGTAGCGCGGCGCGGGCGCGCGGTACGCCGCGAGGCGTTGCGCGATCTCCTCGTCGCTCACCGCCATGTCGAGGCGGCGTTGCTTCAGGTCGAACGTGATGACGTCGCCGTCGCGGATGGCGGCGATGGGGCCGCCCGACACGGCTTCGGGAGCGACGTGCCCGGCCATCAGCCCGCGCGTCGCGCCGGAGAAGCGGCCGTCGGTGAGCAGCGCCACCGCGTTGCCGAGTCCGGCGCCCATGATGGCGGCGGTGACGCCGAGCATCTCGCGCATGCCGGGACCGCCCTTCGGTCCTTCGTGGCGAATGACCACCACGTCACCGGCGACGATCTGGCCCGCCTGCACGGCCGCGAACGCGGCTTCCTCGCCTTCGAACACGCGCGCGGGACCCTGGTGACCGGCGAGCGACGAACCCGCCACCTTCACCACGCAGCCGTCGGGCGCGATGTTGCCCTTGAGGATCAGCAGTCCACCGGTGGGCTTGAGCGGCGTGTCGAAGGGCCGCACCACGTCCTGTCCGGGCGTTTCGCGCACGGCCGCGGCTTCCTCGCCAATCGTGCGCCCCGTGACCGTGACCGCCGTGCCGTCGATGAGGCCTGCCGTCACGAGGCGCTGGCACACGACACCCGTGCCGCCCGCGGCGTGCAGGTCGGCGGCCACGTAGCGTCCGCCCGGCTTCAGATCGGCCAGCAGCGGCGTGCGGTCGTTGATCGCGTTGAAGTCGTCGATACCGAGCGGCACGCCCGCTTCGTGGGCGATCGCGAGCAGGTGCATCACGGCGTTGGTCGAACCACCCGTCGCGACGACGCCGGCGATGGCGTTCTCGAGCGCGGTCCGCGTGATGATGTCGCGCGGACGCACGCCGCGGTGGAGCAGGTCGAGCGCCAGCGCGCCCGCCTGTTCGGCGGCCGCCTGCTTCTCCGGCAGCGTCGCCGGGATGCTCACGCTGCCCATCGCGGCGATGCCGAGGAATTCGGCCACCATCGCCATCGTGTTGGCCGTGAACTGACCGCCGCACGCACCGACGCCGGGACAGGCCTTGTCTTCGAGATCCTTCAATTCGATGAGCGAGATGCGTCCGGCCGCCTGCGCGCCGATGCCCTCGAACACGTCCTGCACCGTGACGTCCTTGCCCTGCCACGTGCCCGGCGCGATCGACCCGCCGTACAGGATGACGCCCGGGATGTCGAGGCGCGCGAGCGCCATGATCGTGCCGGGAATCGTCTTGTCGCAGCCGCACAGCATCACCACGGCGTCGAGGTGATGGCCGAACGTGACCAGTTCGATCGAGTCGGCGATGACTTCGCGGCTCACGAGCGAGGCGCGCATGCCTTCGGCGCCCATCGTGATGCCGTCGGAGACGGCCACCGTGTTGAACTCCATCGGCGTGCCGCCCGCCGCGCGCACGCCGGCCTTCACGTGCTCGGCCAGCTCACGCAGGTGGAAGTTGCAGGGCCCGATCTCGGTCCACGTGTTGGCGATCCCCACCAGCGGCTTGGCGAGGTCCTCGTCGGTGAACGCGCAGGCCTTGAGCATCGCGCGCGCGGCGGCGCGGTTCGGGCCGTCGGTGAGCGCGGCGCTCTTGTGCTTGTTGAGGTCGGTCATGCGGGATCTCCTGCCGCCACGGGCACGGAACGGGGCAGCAGCGTCGACGCGTACGACCCGAGATTGCGGAACATCGGCGCGAACTCGGCCAGGTGCGCGAGCGCACGATCACAGCGCGCATCGTCGGCTCCCACGGCGAGATCCACGTAGAACAGGTATTCCCAGGGGCGCCCGGGAATCGGCCGCGACTCCAGCTTGGTCAGGTCGATGCCGCGGAGTGCGAACACGCTGAGCGCCTTGAACAGCGCGCCGGCCTCGTTGGCCAGCGTGAACACCACCGTCGTCTTGTTGGTCGGCGCCCCGGTGATGCCGGCCTTGCCCACCGGCGCCACGACGATGAAGCGGGTGATGTTGTCGGCGAAGTCCTGGATCCCCGACTTGAGGATCTGGAGGCCGAATACGGAGGCGGCGCGTTCGGACGCAATCGCGGCTGCGCCGGCGATCTGCTTGTCCTTGATGAGCTTGGCGCTGCCGGCCGTGTCGTACGTGGCCACCACCTCGACACCCGGAAGGCTTCGCAGGTACCTGTCGCACTGGGCGAGCGCCTGTGGGTGCGAGTAGATCTGCGTCACCTGGTCGATCGTCGTGCCCGGCAGGGCGATCAGGCTGTGAATGACCAGGAGTTCGAGGTCGCCGACGATGTGGAGCGGATGCTGGAGGAGGAGGTCGTAGTTGCGGTGGATGGTGCCGCCGATGGAGTTCTCGATCGGCAGAACCCCGAAGGCGGCCTCGCCCGCCTCGACGGCGCGGAACACCTCGTCGAAGCTGGGACAGGGCCGTGCTGTCGCGTCGGGCGCGTAGCGTTGCGCCGCCGCCTCACTGTACGCCCCCGGTTCCCCCTGGTACGCCACCACCATGCCTGTCGATGGTGCGCGTCCGGTGCGCGGAAAGTCAAAGTTATCTTTGTTAGATAAACATGCACAGTATTTATTGTGAGCGGCAACCGGCAATGGGCAACCGGCAACCGGAATGAGCATCGGGCACCGGATGGCCGGGCTCGGAGAGCCGGCCCTACCTGCGGCGCAGGCCCGACAAAACTCCTCATCTTTT
>CAYRAE010000144.1:0-8728 GCA_964422175.1 uncultured Luteitalea sp.
ACGCCGGGGCCCGTGTATGGGGTGTTGGGCCGGCGACGCCGGTTCGGCCATTGTACCGGGAACCGGTTGCATCTTGCCGTCGGCGTCGGGGCGGCGTAACGTTGGTGATTGCCGCTGCGGCCACGTGCCGGGCGGCGACTGTGTCTTCTCCTCGCGCGACCTCGTCCCCCCTGCGGTCGTGGCTCCTGGCGGATCTCGACGCCGAACGGAGCCACGGTGATGTACCCGTCCATACGGCACCGTGGTGGAAGGTCATGTGCCTCACCGGCGTCGACTACTTCTCGACGCTCGGCTATCAGCCCGGCATCGCCGTCCTCGCGGCAGGCATCCTTTCGCCGATCGCCACGCTCGTCCTCATCGCGCTGACGCTCTTCGGCGCCCTGCCCGTCTACCGTCGAATCGCCGCGCTCAGCCCGCACGGACAGGGCAGCATCTCGCTGTTGGAGGAACTGCTTCCGCGATGGCGTGGCAAGGCGCTCGTCCTCGTGCTGCTCGGATTCGCCGCCACGGACTTCGTGATCACGATCACGCTGTCTGCCGCTGACGCGACCGAGCACATCATCCACAACCCGTTCGCGCCACGGGCGATCGACCACCCTGTCGGCGTCACGCTCGTCCTGCTCGTTGCGCTCGCCGCCGTCTTCCTCAAGGGGTTTCGCGAAGCCCTCGGCCTCGCCGTCGTCATCGTCGCGGGCTATCTGGCGTGCAACGTCATCGTGCTGGCCGTCGAGCTCTGGACGGTGCTGCACCATCCCGAATACTTCGCCAACTGGCGCAGTGCCATGTTCGCCACCCACGGCAGTCCGCTTGCGATGGCGGCCGTGGCGCTCGTGGTGTTCCCGAAGCTCGCGCTCGGGTTGTCGGGCTTCGAGACGGGCGTGGCCGTGATGCCGCTGGTGTCGGGCGATCCCGGCGAGACCGATGCCGTCCCGGCCGGCCGCATCCGCAACACCGGCCGTCTGCTCACGACGGCCGCCGCCATCATGAGCGTGCTGCTGCTGGCCAGCAGCGTCGCCGTCACGCTCAACATTCCGCCAGAGGCCTTCGCGGAAGGTGGGCCGGCGCGCGGGCGTGCGATCGCCTATCTCGCGCACCGCGATCTGGGCGTCGCGTTCGGGACGACGTACGACCTGCTGACGATCGCCATCCTGTGGTTCGCGGGCGCGTCGGCGATGGCGGGCCTGCTCACGCTCATCCCGAAATACCTGCCGCGTTACGGCATGGCGCCCGACTGGGTGCGCGCGTCGCGCCCGCTCGTGCTCATCATCCTGCTGGTGACCTGCGTGGTGACGCTGGCGTTCGACGCGAGCGTCGAGGCGCAGGGCGGCGCGTACGCCACGGGCGTGCTGGTGCTGATGACGTCGGCGGCGCTGGCGACCACCATCGACGCGGCCCGCCGACGAGGCCACGCATGGGCGTTCGCGATCATCACGTTGGTCTTTACTTACACGACAATCGACAACGTGATCGAGCGTCCTGACGGCATCAGGATCGCGAGCCTCTTCATCGCGGCGATCGTGGTGCTGTCGCTGACGTCGCGCGTGCTGAGGAGCACGGAACTGCGCATCGCGCGCGTGCGATTCGACGAGACGGCCACCGGCTGGCTGGCGTCGACAGCGGCACCGACGATGCGCGTGATCGCCCATCGCCCAGACACCGTCGATGATTCCGGCGTGACGGCGAGCCCCGTGGTCGCTGTCGGCGCGACGGCCGGCCTCGTCAGGCAGTACGACGCGAAGTGGCGCGAGGCGCGCGCCACGCACAATCTCGAGAGCCTGAACAACGTCCTGTTCCTCGAGGTACAGCCCGGCGACGCATCGCGCTTCGTCGACGATGTGCTCGACGTGCGTGGCGTGCAGGTGGGGCCGTATCGCGTGCTGCGGTGCCGGAGCGCTGCCGTGCCCAACGCGATTGCCGCGCTGCTGCTGCACATCCGCGACGCGACGGGCCGCGTGCCGCACGCCTACTTCGGCTGGACGGAAGGCAATCCCGTCGCCTATCTCCTGAAGTTCGTGGCGCTCGGTGAGGGTGACACCGCGCCCGTCACGCGTGAGGTATTGCGGCAGGCCGAGGCCGACCCGCAGTGGCGTCCCAGGATCCACCTGGGTTGACGCCGAGGCCCTGCAGGCGCGCGGGGACGGGCGCCGTGACGTCGAGCACGTCTCCCGTCATCGGATGCGGCATCACGAGCCGCCACGCGTGCAACGCCTGCCCGTCGAGCACGTCGACCTGTGCGCGTGTCATGGCCGACAACCTGGCTTCAGCCTTCGCGCTGCGATAGATCGGGTCGCCGGCGATCGGCCATCCGGCTTCGAGCAGGTGCGCGCGGATCTGGTGGAGACGTCCCGTCCCCAGCGTGCATTCGAGCAGCGCAAGCCCCTCTGGCATCGGCCATGTGGACTGCAGGCGCTGCACCCACGTCACGCTCGGCCAGCCGTCCTCGACGACGCCCACGCGCGGCGGTTTCTCTGAGATCTTGCCGAGCGGATACGTGATCGTGGCCTGCTCGGGCGGCCTGCCGAGCACCACGGCGAGGTATGTCTTGCTCGCGTGCTCGGTGCCGAGCAGGCGCGCCGCTCGTGCGTGGACCTGACGCGACTTGGCGACGAGCAGGACACCTGACGTATCCCTGTCGAGCCTGTGCACGAGTCCCGGACGCGCCGTCGTGTCGTACCAGGCGCGCGCCTTGTGGAGGAGGGCGTTGACGAGGGTGCCCGACTGATGACGTCCGGTCGGATGGCTCACCATGCCGGCGGGCTTGTCGACCACCAGGAGCCACTCGTCTTCGTACAGCACGGGCACGTGCAGGGCCTCTGGTGCGTGAACCTTGCGCACGCGCGGCTTCGGGAGCGTGACGATCACCTCGTCGCCGAGGCGGAGAGACGATGAGGCGCGGCGGCCTTCGATGCCGTTGACGGCGATGAGACCGGCGTCGAGCCAGCGCTGGACGCGCGTGCGCGACAGGCCGGGTTCGTCCGCGAGGTGACGCATCACCGCCTGATCCAGCCTGAGCCGCTCGTCGCCCCTGTCGGCCACGAACTGGCGCGCGGTGATCGGTGCGTCGCCGCGAGACGCGTCGCGCTTCATGAGAGTCTCCGCCCC
This sequence comes from uncultured Luteitalea sp., assembly GCA_964422175.1. Taxonomy (GTDB): domain Bacteria; phylum Acidobacteriota; class Vicinamibacteria; order Vicinamibacterales; family Vicinamibacteraceae; genus Luteitalea. The sequence goes on from CAYRAE010000144.1 coordinate 3,103, forward strand.
GTGGCCATCACGAGATTGTATCTGTGGGGCGGGGATCACGAGTCCAATCGCTGGACAGCCGTCTCCAGCAGGGCGAACGTCGCCCACACGAGTCCCAGCGTCATCAGGACGTCGCTCGGCCAGTGCGCGCCCATGCGGATGCGCGCCCAGGCGCCGGCGATCACGAGCAGCCAGGCCACGAGCGAGACAGCGAGGCCGGCCTCGCGCTGACGCGTGCGCCAGGCGTAGATGGCCACGGGCAGCCACGCACTGAACCACGCCGTGGCGAAGGTGGACGGAAACGAGAAGCCACTCGACTGGCGCACCACCTCCACGAGGTCGGCCGTGGGGCGCGGGCGCTGCACGAGGTGCTTGAGCGGCTCGCCGGCGTACCACCAGAACAGCATGAGCAGCGCCGTCACCACGAACCCGCGCAGGCGCCCGCGCCACGTGGCGAGCGCCAGCCCGAGTCCGAGTACGCCGAAGACCACCGGTTGTCCGGCGAAAGACGTGATCCAGGCCGCGGGGCCAGCGGGAATGCCGAGCCCCTGAACGGCGCGGGTGAGCTGCGGATCCCCCGGCAGCCGTGACGTCAGCATGGCGAGGGGCAGGATGACGGCGATGAGCAGCAGGGGCAGCCACCAGGGCTGGCGAGACGTGGACTTTGGCACGCGCAGATTCTACGTGCCCAGGAATGAATACCGGATCGGCATCCTCCACTGGGGCGCGGGTCCTGTCACCGGACGACCTGTCGCGCCGAAGCCTGTGGCGAAGGCGGAGCCCCACCGTCCTCAGCGCGCGTAGGGGCGACGCACCTGCTGGTGTGGCACTGACTTATCATGCGCGGCATGTGGCCCGTGCTGCTGTCGCTGCAACTCGCCACGCCGCCCATGGAACTCGCGCAGGCAGAGAAGCTGGCCGCGCTCGCGCTGGCGTGCGTGCACCAGGAGTACCCGAACAAGATCGCGCACACGATGGCGGGCGACGCGGATGCGAAGCCGCCGCGCGTGCTGACGCCCGTGTTCTACGGGTGCTTCGACTGGCACTCCGCCGTGCACGGGCACTGGCTGCTCGCGCGTGTCGCGCGTCTCTATCCGGGGACGCCGCTTGCCGCCCGTGCCGAGGCGGCGCTTGCGAAGAACATCACCGCGGATGGCGTGGCGGGAGAGCTGGCGTATCTGTCAGTGCCCGGACGTCAGGAGTTCGAGCGGCCGTACGGTCTCGCCTGGCTGCTGCAACTCACGATGGAGCTGCGCGAGTGGGGGAGTCCGCAGGCGCGTGAGTGGGCCGCGCACCTCGCGCCGCTCGAGACCGAGGCCGTGGCGCGGTTCACCGACTGGTTACCGAAGCTCACGAAGCCGATTCGCACCGGCGAGCACTCGCAGACGGCCTTCGCGTTCGGCCTGCTGCTCGACTGGGCGCGCGCCACGCGGCACGAGGCGTTCGAGCGGCTCATCGCCGATCGCTCGAAGGCGTTCTATCTGCAGGACACGGTGTGTCCGCTCGCGTACGAACCCTCAGGTCAGGACTTCGTGTCGCCGTGCCTGGCGGAAGCCGATCTGATGCGACGCGTGCTGTCGCGCACGGAGTTCGCCACGTGGCTGACGGCATTCCTGCCCGTCATCCCGCGCGAGTCGGCTGACGCATCGTGGCTCGAACCGGGCGTCGTGCTCGACGCCACAGACGGCAAGCTCGCGCACCTCGACGGCCTCAACCTGAGCCGCGCATGGATGCTCGACGGCATCCTGTCGGCCCTCCCGCCCGACGATGCGCGCCGGCCCGCGCTGCAGGCGGCGGCCGCGAAGCACCGCGAGCTCGGACTCGCCGCCGTGACTGGCGCCCACTACGCCGGCGGCCACTGGCTCGGCACGTTCGCCATGTACCTCACGAGTCAGCGGGGACTTCGGTGACAGGGAAATGCCGAATGCCGAATGCCGAATGACGAACACTGAATACTCAATGCGGTGCCCGGTGCCCGGTGCCCGGTGCCCGATCCGTCATTCGTCATTCGTCATTCAGCATTCGGCATTCGGCATTCCCCTGCATTCCCCTGCATTCCCGGCATTCCGGCATCGCGGCATTCTCAATACCGCCAGCTTTTCATGTCCGCTACCTGTGGCGCGGTCTTCTCCATGCGGGCGACGGCCCTGGGGATGAACATCTGGTGGTAGCGCAGGCGTGATTCGTGGTTGGGACGCGTCGGGTCGCCGTTCCAGCAGTGTTCGGCGCGATCGCCGTACGTGATCTCGCCGCCGAAGGCCGGCGTGGCGCCGCGCAGGAACGTTTCGGCGAGATAGACGGCGTTGTTCAGGTAGTAGTTGTCCATGTCGCCGACGTACAGATTGACCTTGCCGGCCAGCTTCGCGCCGAGCCCGCTGTTCCAGTCGCGCTGCATGATGTGGACGAGGTCGTAGCGCTCGCGCCAGTACGCCGCGACGTCCTTGTCGATCGTGCCGGTGACCTTGTCCCAGATGCGCTTCGGATAGCCATCGCTGCCGACGGGTGAGTACGTCGCCTCCCACACGTCCCACTGCTGGCCCGATCGCGTTTTCGTGCCGAGCGCGAGCTCGCGCAGGTTCATGTCTTCGAGCGTCGTGCTCACGTGCCCCAGCCAGTTGCGCTGGCCGGGGCGCGGCGTCTTCTTCCACCGGCTGTCGACGTAGTACGCGTTCGTGTCCTCGTACAGGTTCACCACCGTGTACGCGCGGAAGTCGATCGGATCGGGACACGCCGCGTACGCGCCATTGAAGGCGTCGGGGTAGAACACCTGCGCCGCGAGCGCTTCCCAACCGCCCGTCGACCCACCGTACATGAAGCGCGCCCAACCCTGGCCGATGCCACGGTACTTCTGCTCGATGTACGGGATCAGCTCCTCGACGATCGCGTCGCCCCACGGCCCGGCGTTGGCGGAGTTGACGGCGTAGGAGTCGTCGTAGAACGGCGTCGGATGCTGGATCTTGATGATCAGCACGCGCGGGAAATCTGGTCCCGTCCACAGCTTGAAGAAGTCGTGATTGGCCTGCTGCTGATAGCGGTTGTAGCCGGTGACGTTGAAGCGCGCGTTGAAGTCGGGCTTCAGGTCCGGATCCGGCGGCTCCTCCCGGAACCCGTCGAAGGTGTACGGGAAGTGCCCGTGGTCGATCATCAGCGGATAGCGCGCATCGGGATGCGTGTCGAAACCCTCGGGCACGAGCACGTGTGCGCCGAGATACATGTCGCGACCCCAGAACCTGGAGAGCTTCTCACTCCTGATGCGTTCGTGCCTGATGTACCGCGTGGTCGGCGGATCCGGGATGGGCGAGATGGCCTTGTCGAGGACGATGTCGACGGTGGCGTTGGGGCCGAGGGTGACCTGCGCGGGCGTGCTGTACAGGTTGCCCGGTGCGAGGTTCCACTGCTGCCCCTCGCCGCGATCCATCGGCAGCTTCACCACGTGGCCGTCGGCGCGCCTGAACGTCTCGTAGCGATGGAGCAATGCCTGCGCGGTGTAGGTGCCCGCCGGCACGTCGCGCAGACTGCGGATCGGGTAACCGAACGTTGCCGCGTCGACAACGGCAGGCGTGCCCGGCGCAAGCCCGTCCACATCGACGCCGAACACGAGCTGCGTGTCTGCGCCGTCGGTGATCTGGAAGCGCGGCTCGGCGCGTGGATTGGTCGAGAGCATCACCAGCAGTCGCCCGTCGAGGCGATTGGTTTCGAGAGACGCGGGGAACGTGACGCTGATGCGCGTGCCCGTCGACTGCACGGCCTCCGGCGTCACGCGTGCGGCCAGGCTGGCCACCGCGACGACGAGGCAGACGCCGCCGAGCAGACGAGCGGTTCGCGAAACGGACGTGGACATGGGGGCTCTCGCAGGACGACAGGGGTCAGGAACCGGGCACTCGGGAACGACAAGAGCTTAGTGAAGCCCGCGCCAGGGGGCTGAAACCCCTGAAGTGCCGGCACCCGGGATAAGATCGTCCTCATGTCCTTGAACATCGGAGATCGACTGCCAGACGCAACCTTCCGCACCGTGACGCCGGAGGGAGTGAAGGAACTCAGTACCGCCGACGTGTTCGCCGGCAAGAAGGTGGTGCTCTTTGCCGTACCCGGCGCGTTCACGGGGGTGTGCCACAAGATGCACATGCCGGGCTACGTGGCCAACCATGACGCCATCAAGGCCAAGGGTGTCGACACCATCGCCTGCGTGGCCGTGAACGATCAGTTCGTGCTCGACGCATGGGCCCAGGCCTCCGGCGCGACGGGCAAGATCCTGATGCTGGCCGACGGCAATGGCACGTTCACGAAGGCGGTGGGCCTCGAATTCGACGGGTCGGGCTTCGGTCTCGGCACGCGCAGCAGGCGCTACGCCGCCGTCGTCGAAGACGGTGTGGTCACCGACCTGAAGGTCGAGGACAGCCCTGGCACCGTGTCGGTGTCGTCGGCCGAATCGGTCTGCGGCCTCTGACGGCTCGACCGCCGCACGTCTCTCAGCGCTTCTTCTTCGCAGGCGGCTTCCGGGCCGCCTGCTTCGGCGCGGCCTTCCGTGCCGGCCGCGCCGCTGGCAGCGGATCGCTGTCGCCGATCCGATCGGCGAGCCGCGCGACAGCCATGGCGTAGGCGTGCGCGCAGTTGTAGGTGAGAAGCACCTCGTAGTTGGCGTAGACGAGATACGCCCCCGAGTCCGTGCGCAGGAGCGAGCCCGCCATCTCGACCTTCGGCAGCGCGCCTCCATCGATCGTCCGCACGCCGAGTGACTGCCACGTCGCCAACGGACGCGGCTCCGTGAGCCCCTTCACGGCGCGGCATCCCGTGGTCCTGAGCGGCGCCTCGCTGTCGAGCGCGGCAGCATCCGTCGGCAGCGTCACGGGACGCCCCCACGTCTGGCCCGCCACCCAGCCATTGGTAGTGAGGTAGTTACCAATCGACGCGAAGACGTCGGCCGGCGACGACCAGATGTCGCGGCGTCCGTCCCCGTCGAAGTCGACGGCGTACTTCAGGTAACTCGACGGCATGAACTGCGGCTGTCCCATCGCGCCGGCCCACGACCCCTTCAGTCGCGGCAGATCGATGTAACCCGCGTCGAGGATGGTCAGCGCATCGAACAGTTGCCCGCGGAAGAGGGCGCTGCGGCGCGTGTCGTACGCCAGCGTCGTCAGCGTGGGGATGAGCGGACGCACTCCGCTGAAGCGCCCGAAGTTCGACTCGAGTCCCCACACCGCCAGAATCACGTCCGCCGGCACGGCGTAGCGTGCGCCGACCTTCTCCAGCAGCGACGCGTGGGTCTGGCGCATCTGGCGTCCGCTTCTGATCGTGGGCGCGCCGACGCGTCGTGCGATGTACTGCTGCAGCGTCTCGGTGAACTCGGCCTGCGTCCTGTCGCGCTCCAGGATCTGCATCACCGGCGTGACGTCGCGCAGGGCGGCCTCGATCGTCGCGGCGGAGACACCGCGACCGAGCGCCTCCTCGCGCACGCCCTGCAGCCATTCGGGGAATGGGACAGGATTCGGCAGCGGTGCGGCAGACGGCGCCGCTGGGGCGGTCGGGCTCGGAGGGCCGACGCTCGCTGCGGAAGGCTGGGCGCTCGTGGTGAGCGGTGCGCAGAGCAGGCACGACAGAATCGCGAGATTTCGCGCGACGCAGGACATCCCGTCAATCATGCCCGATG